>NZ_JBYSWK010000013.1:0-26024 GCF_058781025.1 Heyndrickxia sp. FW510-T9
CTGAGGTAATGGAATCACAGGATTGTTTTATTTATCTTTTAGATGTTAAAAAATGAAATGTTTTCTGAGTAAACTTTTTATAGTAAGTAGTATTTTTGTATTTTGTAATCAAAAATTAAACGGACCAGTTTTGCCAGATTGTATATTTCTATTATTAAATTAGGGAGGATTTGCATGAATGATGACTATAATTTTCTTGAGGAAGCTAAATTAATTTATTATGTTTATAATTTAAATTGGCATCTACCTAAGGAATATCAAGATGAGGCTATAGAAGTTTTATCTAATCTTTCACCAGAACAAGTAGATTTTTTAATTCTTGATTATGGAAAAGCATGCTGGTTTAATGCTGTATCGATATTAGAAAAAATGGGGTATCCCAGAATAAAAAAAGCAATCCCTAGATTGGTTTGGTTATTACAGGATATTAATTGGCCAGGTGCACTTGAAGGTTTAGAAATAATGAAAACTCTAGAAAAAGAGATCATTGTTACTCATATTGAAGAAGCTTGTGTAATAGCAATAAAAAATGGTGACCCACAATGGTTGGAGTTTTTGAAATTAGCATGTGATGAATTAAACATTTCAAGAAAAGATTTTGTAAATCAGACAACATTTTCCGATATGATTAAATTAATAAAAGAATAAATTTTCTTGATTGCTAGGAATGTATTTTTTAAAATCGTATAGTTAATTTTTTATATGATATTTTGAGACAATGTGATATTTGGTAAGAAATTAAGTGAACTAAAATTAAATTTTATCTTAAAGGGTTCTTTTTTGGGGACTCCTTTTTTGTGAAGGAATGAAGGAGTCCGATGCAATCTTTGACATTTTTCTATTTATTTCTGCATTTCCTCCTAAAAAGTTCTGATTTTTTTGAAAAAACAATGACAAAATTGGAAGGACATGCTATTATAGGGTTGCACATGGAAAATATTATAGAAAGGAAGCGAAATTATGGGAGAGAATAGCACTTTAATTGAAGAATATGAAATTAACCCGTATACAATGGCGGTTATTCCTATTCAATATGGGTCGCGAATGTATACTGAGGTAATGGAATCACAGGATTGTTTTATTTCACCTTTTAGACCTATTGATATTGTAAAGAAAAGCTGCGAATACTTTGGGGCATCCTACAAAGGCAGAAAAGAAGGTACAAAACGTCTTATAGGTATAACACATAAAGCTCCCATCATCGTCGATCCCCATACATCCATTTATTTATTTCCTACGACATCACCGACAAATCCGCACTGTATTTGGATTTCACACGACCATGTAATAAATCATGCTAAGGAAAGCTCTAATTCAACAGTTATTACTTTCCGTAATAAGCAGACTTTGACTATTCCTGTATCGATTAGTTCATTTGAAAATCAAATGTATCGAACATCGCTTTTGCGCTTCAGGTTCGCACAACATATAAAGCATATGGAGAAGCGGATCGGACAACAGCAAAGCTTTATTATGCAAGTAGAAGCATCTGAAAGAAAGAGAAATTACGAGTTAAATAATGATCACTTATTATGAGGACGAAGGAGCAATCGAGGATAACGGTTGCTCCTTATGCTTCTTTTGGTGTATTAATTGGAGACTGTACAAAACGTTGATAAAGATAGTATCTTAGCAATTCTTCCGTACGATTTCTGAGCCTAGGGTTAAAATAATTATGATGCTCTTCATATCCTTTGTACAAAAACATATACATGGTAAAGGTATCATCCGATTGCATCCGCTCTACCTTTATTTGATGCTTTCTCATATACCGTTTAACCTCAGCTAGTTCTTTCTGGATGAACCTCATGGTTTCATCTATCCACTCAAGATATGGATTTTTTAATTTAAAAGGACTTTTTTCAATAATGGTTAGGTCACGATGTAATACCGTCAAAACCATGGGCAAATAAATTGCTCGTTCAATTATATCTCGATCTTGATCAGGTATTTTTGTCATACATAAATCCCTCGTTTCTAATTAAAGAACATTTGTTCGTATTTATATTTTACATTATATTCAAGGTAGATTTCAAGTGATTCATTGATTATTTTCCCTTATTATTTTAAATCCATACAAAACCATCATGAGGAACTGCTGAAAGACTCAGAATGTGTATGTTGAGGACCTGCCCTTCTTTCGCTATTATTCGTCCCTCTTAATTGCTTGTTCAGACCAACAAGTCATTTTCCGATAGAAATTATATAAATATTATTAATTTTTTGAAGGGAAAATGTTTTGATTGTCGAAATAAATGTTATGGTGATATTTTTTGCTGATAACTATTTTAGAAATATTTTCAATGAAAGGTGACGAGGTATGGAAAAGAGACAAGGAATTCAAGCTGAAGATCTTTATGAATTAAAGTCAGTTACCGATCCGCAAGTTTCTGCGAATGGAAAAGATATTGTTTATACACAAACACATATTGATCGGGACAAAAATGAATATGTTTCAAATTTATATTACGTACATGCAGATGAAAAGAAAACTGTTCAATGGACATTTGGAAATCATCGCACAAATTCGCCACGTTGGTCTCCAGATGGTACAAAGCTGGCATTTGTTTCAAATCGTGACGATAAATCGCAAATCTATGTTTTATCAAAAAACGGCGGCGAGGCAAAACAAGTAACATTCTGCAAAAATGGTGCCAGAAATCCTATTTGGTCACCATGCGGGCAAAAAATAGCATTCTCAGTTACACTAGGCAAAGATGAAACCATTCTAGAACGCCCTAGTGAAGAGAAGGAAAAGAAAGAGTTAAAACCGCTTGTTGTAGAAAAAATGAAATATAAATCAGATGCGAGTGGATTTTTAGATTTAGATCAGCATTCACATATCGGGCTAGTAAATGTAACAACAGGTGAAGTAGAGCAAATAACTACTGGGGAGCAAGATTATCACTTAGGTTCATGGTCACCAAATGGTAAGTTTATTACATATGCTGCAGATTTGGCGGAGGATACAGATTCTTCCTTTAACTCCGACATCTTTTTAGTTGATCTTGAAACGAAAGAAACTGGGCAGGTAACAAATAGTACTGGGGGATTCTGGGAAACCTCTTGGTCTCCAAACAGTCGTTATCTTTCATTCCTTGGAAGTGAACAAGAATTTAAAAATGCGACACATTCTAAAGCATGGATTTATGATTTAGAGGAGAAGAGTCTAAACTGTTTTACTAGCGATCTTGATGCACCAGTTGGTGACTATGTAGCAGGAGACTTCCAGCAGGGAGCGAATATTCCTGGTGTTCAATGGGCAGATGATAATGAGAGTTTTTATTTTATCGTTTCTGACCATGGAAGTACTCATGTCTATTATGGAAATCTTTCAGGAGAAATTTATCCTGCTTTGCATGAAGCTCAGCATGTATATGGATTTAGCTTAATTAAACAAACACATCAAGCAGTTGTAGCAATCAGCAAACCGACACTTCCAGGGGAGCTATTCTTAGCAAACTTACAAACAGGTGAAGTGGAGCAGTTGACACATACAAATGACGACTTCTTAAAGGAAAGAGAATTATCAGATGCAGAGCTTATTGAATATGAAAGTGCAGAGGGCTGGAAAGTTCACGGCTGGTTAATGAAACCAGTAGGCTTTGAAGAAGGCAAAAAGTATCCATTAGTATTGGAAATTCATGGTGGTCCACATGCCATGTATGCGAATACGTACTTTAATGAGTTCCAGGTATTAGCGACTCAGGGATTTGCTGTTTTATATGTGAATCCACGTGGAAGCCATGGTTATGGACAAAAATTTGTAGATGCTGTTCGTGGAGATTATGGCGGAAATGATTATAATGATTTAATGGCAGCGGTAGATTATGCATTAGAAACATATGATTTCATCGATAAAGAACGACTAGGAGTTACAGGGGGAAGCTACGGTGGGTTTATGACAAACTGGATTGTTGGTCATACAGATCGTTTTAAAGCAGCAGTTACACAGCGTTCTATTTCCAACTGGATTAGCTTCTACGGAGTAAGCGATATCGGCTATTATTTCTCTGAGTGGCAAATTTTAGCGGACCTAAATGATATTGAGACACTTTGGAAGCATTCGCCATTGGCATATGCAAAAGATATTAAAACACCATTATTAATCCTCCATAGTGAAAAGGATTATCGTTGTCCGATCGAACAAGGAGAGCAGTTGTTTATCGCATTAAAACGCCAAGAAAAAACAGCGAAATTTATCCGTTTCCCTGAATCCAATCACGAGCTTTCAAGAAGTGGGAAGCCGGAGCTAAGAATCAAACGTTTAGAATATATTAGAGATTGGTTCTTGCAATACGTTTAAAATATTGGGTATTAACCGATTATAAAAAGTAACCTCATTTTATCAAGAGGTTACTTTTTTCTTTGGAAAAATAACAACATTCCCACCTAAACTCCGTCATTCTAATATGCTATACTTCACATAAGAAAATATTCTGATACATAGCCTTAATTGAAATTTATGTAAGTTGGGGATTCCCCTTTCGCATCGTTTTTACATCCGTAAAAGCGAATTAAGGAGATCAACAACTCACAAAAGGTTTAAACTGTACGATTTATTCCGCCTAATTACATAGAAGATGGGGGAAACCAGATGGATTTTCATACTTTAAAAGATTTGTTAACAGTAGAAAATATTATGCATTTAATGGAACAATATCGAGCATTAGGCCCATTATCGGGTATTTTGCTATTAGTAATAGAAGCATTTTTTCCTTTCATACCATTGTTATTAATCGTGTTGGCAAATGCAAATGCTTATGGACTTTGGCTAGGATTTCTCATTTCATGGATAGGCTGTAGTCTAGGAGCGATTCTCGTATTTTTAGTAGTTCGTAAATTCGGCAAAACAAAAGCTCTTGCTTTTTTGTATAAAAAGCGGCAAGTACAGAAAATTATGATTTGGGTAGAAAGGCATGGGTTCGGTCCAATATTTTTAATGATCTGTTTTCCTTTTACACCTTCAGCTGTTGTTAATATTGTAGCTGGATTATCACGAATCAGTATTCTTCAATACACCATTGCGATGCTAGCGGGGAAATTAGTAATGGTATTTATTGTTAGCTTCGTAGGTTATGATATATTTTCATTACTGAAAAAACCATTCAAAACGACGATTATTCTAGCGATCATTTTTATTTTGTGGTTTGTTGGAAAAAGAATTGAGAAGAAATTAGCAAAAAAACCGCAAAGGGAACAAAGTCAGATTTAAATCCGTTCAAGGCTCTTATGACAATAATGATCGTGAATTTTTAACAACACTTTGGAATATGTTAATTTATACACATAATCAACCGGAATCATTTTTGTATGAAGAATATGTCGATGATATGAGAACCCAAAGAATCATAGGAGATGTATATCACACTCTGAATAAATTTAATATTAGTCCCGTTCATAATGGTTTAACCGAAGGTACCAAATTGGCCGTAGCCATTCAAATCCCTGTCCTTATTTTACGGGGGGAGGGATTAGTTGTAAGTGATGAAATGACAAAAGAAATCATTCAGGACTTAGGGGAAAAGGCAAGATTTGTAGAATTAAAGGATTGTGGACATTCCCCTTCAATTGATAACTTAGATTTATTAGTGAGCACCTTAAAACTGTTTTTACAAGAGTAGGAGGAAAATCAATGCGATTAAATGAAAAAGTAGCCATCATTACTGGGGCTGCAGGAGGAATTGGTTTTGCTGCTGCAAAAAAATTTGCGAAAGAAGGGGCAAAGGTTGTCATTGCTGATTTCAATGAGGTAGATGGAAATGCAAAAGTAGAAGAATTAAAGTTACATGGACTTGAAGTAACCTTTATTCAAGTTGATGTATCTAATCGTGAGAGCGTCAATAAGATGATATCCGAAGTGCTGGAGACTTACGGTAAAATTGACATACTAATCAATAACGCAGGTATAACAAGGGATTCTATGCTAGTTAAAATGGATCAGGAAGATTTTCAAAAGGTACTGGATGTTAATTTAACTGGTGTGTTCAATTGTACGCAAGCAGTCGTTCCTTCCATGATTGATCAAGGGAAAGGTAAAATTATCAGCACGTCTTCCGTTAGCGGTGTATATGGGAACATTGGTCAGACGAATTATGCTGCCGCGAAAGCAGCTATAATTGGGATGACAAAGTCGTGGGCGAAGGAGCTTGGCCGTAAAGGAATCAATGTAAATGCAGTTGCACCGGGATTTACCGACACAAATATGGTTGCAACTGTTCCGGAAAAGGTAATTGATTCCATGAAAGTCATGATTCCATTACAACGTTTAGGAAAACCAGAAGATATCGCAAACGCTTATCTTTTTCTAGCGTCGGATGAATCGGACTATGTCCATGGTACTGTTCTTCATGTGGATGGCGGGATCATGATGTAAAGAATGAGGACCAATCTTGAATGATTGGCCTCTTTTTCGTGGTATATATTGTAAAGCTGTAGGACTAAAGTTACAATTCGCGAGAAAAATTGTGAATTTCGCGAGATTAATAACAAAATTCACGAGAATAACGTCAAATTTCGCGAGATTATTATTCATTTTCACGAGATTCACTGTTCACCCATTAGTTTCTATAACTTTTGATAAAATTTATCCAAAAATTCTCCTAACATTTTTCTGTGACTTCCTATCATTTGGTCTGGCAATTGATCTGGCGCAAAATATTGAAGCTGAATGGATTCCGTCTTGTCCATAATTAACTTTCCTTCCACTTTATTAGTAAAATAAGCAATGGTTACAACATAAAATTCATCACCATTTTGAGCGACAGTAAAGTGGTTTGCACCGGAATAAACATTAATTAGGTTTAAATCATGAACCTTTAAGCCTGTCTCTTCAAAAACTTCTCTGCAAGCAGTTTCTTCGACGGACTCTGCCAACTCCATTAATCCCCCAGGTAGACCCCAAACCCCATTAGGATATGTACGCTGCTGCAACAAAATTCTTTTTTGTTCATCTATAATAATTACCACTGCACCTACGAAAATAAGAGGACGATGACCAACAATAGCACGTAAATCTTCAATATAGCCCATTAAATCTACTCCTTTTTACAATTTTTCTATAATTAGTATCTCATCTTGTAACCACTTTGTAACTCTTCTTTTTACAATGAAAAGAAAGAGAGGAGGGAGCAGGAAACTATTCTTGCTACTTTTTTATTAGTATAGTTAACACACATGATGCTATTAATTCCGTTTAAGTTATTTTGTTATATTTGCTATACCAATTGAATGATAGTATCCTATTAATAAGAATGTACGTTCTGTTTATGTATATGACCATTATTTTCAATTAATCGATGCAGCTTATTATATTATAATAGATGCATAAAGAAGAACGGTTGTAATGGAAGGAGCTGAGCTCATGTCTGTTCGTTTTGTAATTGGACGCACGGGGACAGGGAAATCAAAGCTTTTTAATGATGAAATAACAGAAAATCTGAAAGAATCGCCAAGTGGAAATCCTATCATTTTATTGGTTCCAGATCAAATGACATTTTTATCTGAATACCGTCTTGTTAGTTCCCCTAATTTGCAAGGAATGATTCGTGCTCAAGTATTTAGTTTATCGAGATTGGCTTGGAGAATATTACAAGAAACTGGTGGAATAAGTAGAAAACATATTTCCAGTGCCGGCCTTAATATGCTCATTCGCAAAATTATCGAGGATAAAAAGGAACATTTGAAGCTATTTGGACGAGCAGCTGATAAAACAGGTTTCATTGAACATGTAGAAACGATGTTAACAGAATTCAAACGGTATTGTATCAAACCAGAAGAGCTCGTAATGGATAATCAAGATGTTTCCAATTCATTGAAAGATAAATTACATGATTTAGAGTTGATTTATCAGCATTTTGAAGATGCATTACAAGGGAAATATTTAGATACTGATGACTATATGAAGTTATTAGCAGAATCCATCGGAAAATCTACTTATCTGCAAAATGCTGAAATATATATTGATGGATTTCACAGCTTCACTCCCCAAGAATATATGGTAATAGGCCAATTGATGCAATCATGTAAACGGGTATCAATTGCCTTAACGCTTGACAAGCCATTTCGTGGATATGGACCAGAGGATTTACATTTATTCCGCATGTCCGGAGAAACCTATTTTACACTTTTTGAAGTAGCAAAGAATATGCAGGTCCAGGTGGAGGAGGATGTTATTCTTACACAGCCACATCGCTATGAAAATAGCGGTATTCGATACTTGGAATCCACATTCGAAAAACGGCCAGCTAATCCATATCAAAAGGAAGCGAAGATTAGCATTTTCCATGCTGCTAACCGCCGAGCAGAAATTGAAGGAATAGCACGTGAAATTCGCAGGCTTGTAAGAACTAAGGACTTTCGATATATGGATTTTGCCATTCTAGTGAGGAATGGTCAAGACTATCAAGATGTAATGAACACTGTTTTCTATGATTATGATATTCCCTATTTTATTGATCAAAAAAGACCGATGTTCCACCATCCATTAATTGAATTAATTCGATCTTCAATAGAAATTATCATTAGTAATTGGCGCTATGAATCTGTGTTTCGCGCAGTTAAAACGGACTTGCTATTTCCATTTGATAGGAATCACCGAGAGCTCCGCGAGAAAATGGATCGTCTTGAAAACTATGTTTTAGCTTACGGAATCAAAGGCAGTAAGTGGTTAAATAAAGAAAGATGGGGATACAGGAGAATTAGGGGATTAGAATTAGAAAATCTTCCCCAAACAAATGCGGAGAAAGAAATTGAACATGAACTTAATGAAATGCGATTATTTATTTCAGCACCACTTAATAGATTATCGAGACGCTTAAAAAATGCACAAAATGGACAACAACTTTGTGAAGCCCTATTTCTCTATTTAGAAGAACTTGATATACCAGTAAAACTAGAAAAATTGCGAATCGCAGAGGAGGAAAGAGGTAATCTTGTATCTGCTAGAGAGCATGATCAAGCATGGAATGCAGTAATTGATTTAATGGATCAATTCGTCGATATATTTGGGCAAGAGGATATTTCACTAAAGGAATTCTCCTTAATTATTGATTCTGGATTAGAGTCGATGAGATTTTCTCTCGTTCCCCCTGCAATCGATCAAGTCCTTATTGCAAATTTGGAATTATCACGACTCTCGGATATTAAAGTAGCCTTTGTTATCGGACTAAATGATGGGGTAATGCCGGCAAGAATGAATGAAGATGGAATACTAGCTGACTTAGATCGTGAAAGCTTGTTCCAGAATGGGATTAAAATTGCACCTAGTAGCAAAACAAGGCTTTTAGACGAAGAATTTATTGCCTATAAAGCATTGACAACACCTTCCCATTATTTATATTTGTCATATCCTTTGGCAAATGAGGAAGGTAAGGCATTATTGCCATCCCCATATTTGAAAAGAATAAAGGAAATATTTCCGAATGTATTAGAAAAAGTGATGGTGAATGATCCATCTGACATTAGATTGGAAGAACAGCTTGAATATGTTTCGCATTCGAATGCAGCTATTGCCTTTTTAACTTCACAGCTTCAGCAAAAGAAACGCGGATACCCTGTACCAGATTTTTGGTGGGATGTTTATAACTACTATATAAAAGATCCGCTTAAAAAGGAGCAAACGGTTCATATATTATCCAGTCTTTTTTATCAAAATAAGACAAAACAATTATCCGAAAAAACAAGTATGGATTTATATGGAGATAAAATTCTAGCAAGTGTGTCAAGGATGGAGCTTTTCCATGGATGCCCATTTTCACACTTTGCAACACATGGTCTAAAATTACGAGAAAGACAAATTTATAAATTAGATGCCCCTGATATAGGCGATTTATTTCATGGTGCATTAAAATGGATTGCCGACGAGGTATCCAAAAAAGGATTGTCATGGGCAACACTATCGAAAGAACAATGCAATGCATTGGCGAAAGAAGCAGTATCATTTTTGGCACCGAAGCTTCAGCATCAGATCCTCCTTAGTTCCAATCGCCATTACTATATAAAACGAAAGCTTGAACAGGTTATCGGACGTGCTTCCCATGTATTAAGCTTGCAATCGAAGGAAAGTGGATTTGCTCCGATTGGAATGGAGCTTGATTTCGGAGCTAAGTCTAGCTTGCCGCCACTTACTTTTACTTTGAAGAATGGGACAAAGATGGAATTACAAGGACGAATTGATCGGGTGGATAAAGCAGAGGATGAAAAAGGAGTTTACTTACGTGTAATTGATTATAAGTCAAGTGCAAGAAATCTGGACGTAACGGAGGTTTATTATGGATTAGCACTACAAATGCTTACCTATTTAGATATTGTAGTTGCAAATTCTAAAACATTGATTGGTTCAGAAGGAGTACCTGCAGGAGTATTGTACTTCCATCTCCATAATCCCATCGTGAAGAGTAATAAAATCTTAACGATAGAGGAGATTGAAGCAGAAATTTTCAAGAGCTTCAAAATGAAGGGCTTAATGTTGGATGATGCAAATGTTGTGAAATTAATGGATCAATCATTAGAAAGTGGTACATCTCAAATTGTCTCAGCAGAGTTAAAAAAGGATGGGACATTATCAGCACGCTCGCAGGTTGCCGGCAAAGAGGATTTTAATGTGTTAAATCGTTATGTCCGAAAGCTTTATGAGAATTCGGGAAACGCTATTTCAACTGGTATTGTAGATATAAGTCCATACCAATTGAAAAAGCGAACCCCTTGTGAGTATTGCTCGTTTAAATCCGTCTGTCAATTTGACCAATCGTTAGATGAAAATCAATTTAGAGTACTGCAACCTGGAAAAACTAGTGATTTGCTTCAAGTAATCAGAGAGGAGGTTGCCGAAGATGAAAACAATCATTCCAATGAAGCCAACAGAGTCTACTTGGACCGATGATCAATGGAAAGCGATAATGGCGCATGGTCAAAATATATTGGTTGCAGCCGCAGCTGGATCTGGAAAAACAGCAGTTTTAGTGGAAAGAATTATTCAAAAAATCATTGCGAAAAAAGATCCAATAGATGTTGATCAATTATTAGTAGTGACATTTACGAATGCATCCGCTGCTGAAATGAGGCATCGAATCGGGGAAGCACTGGAAAAGGAAATAGAAATACAACCTAACTCAAATAGATTAAGAAGACAGCTTACTTTGCTAAATCGTGCATCTATATCAACCTTACATTCTTTTTGTCTAGAAGTGATTCGCAAATATTATTACTTTATCGATATCGACCCTGGGTTTCGGATTGCAGATGAAACGGAAAAGGAATTATTACGTGATGAAGTATTAGATGAATTGTTTGAAGAGGAATATGGAAGAGACCATAATGAGGCGTTTTTTCGATTAGTGGATACATTTACCAATGATCGAAGCGATGCTGCATTACAGGATTTAGTTTGCAAATTATATGATTTTTCACGATCACATCCAGATCCGGATAGGTGGTTGGATGAATTGGTAGAAATGTACAATGTCTCAGGGGATACGGATTTTGACGAACTGCCATTTATGAATGCTCTCCGCTTTGATATTACCTTACAGCTTGAAAGTGCAAAAAGCTTGCTAGAAGAAGCATATGAAATGACAAAGCTACCAGGTGGACCAGCACCAAGAGCTGAAAACTTTCTTGATGACATAGAGGTTGTCTCTAAGCTCTTGAAAGTGGCAAGTGGTCCATGGAACGAACTATATGAAGAAATGAATAATTGGGTGTTTCAACGGGCAAAGGCATGCAAAGGTGACGACTTTAACAAAGATTTAGTGAAAGAAGCAGATGAACTTAGAAAAAAAGCAAAGGGAACACTCGAAAAATTACGAGATGAGCTTTTTGCACGAAAACCGGAGTACTTTTTAAAAGATATGTTAGAAATGAAGGATGTAATATTTACACTTATTTCTACTGTGAAAGTATTTGCTTTGAAATTTGCACATATGAAAATGGAAAAAGGAATTGTAGATTTTACAGATATTGAGCATTATTGCCTTGCGATATTAGGAAAAATGAATGATGACGGAAATGCTGTAGAGCCTTCGGAGGCAGCGCTTGATTACCGGAAGCAATTTAAAGAAGTATTAGTAGATGAATATCAAGATACGAATATGGTTCAGGAAACGATTTTGAAACTTGTGACACACGATGGGGATGAATATGGGAATCTATTCATGGTTGGTGATGTCAAACAGTCCATTTATCGTTTTCGACTTGCGGAGCCAAATCTTTTTTTGCATAAATACAATCGCTTTACGTCAAATGGAGAAGGCACAGGGCTTCGAATCGATTTATCAAAAAACTTTAGAAGTCGACATGAGGTTTTGGCTGGGACGAATTATCTTTTTAAACAGATCATGGGGGAAAATGTAGGGGAGATTCGTTATGATCCTCAAGCCGAGCTAGTGAAAGGTGCTTCATATCCAGAAGATATCCCATTTCCCATTGAAGTAGCTTTAATTGATCAAGAGGATATAAAAGGGGATGAACCGGCAGAAACGGATTTAGATGAAGAGTTTGATAAAGTCGATTTAGAGAAATCTCAACTAGAAGCTCGTTATATGGCACAAGAAATAAAAAAACTTATTAGTGAACAGCGAGAAATATTCAATCCTAAGACAGGCACATATCGGAGGGTCCAATACAGGGATATCGTTATTTTGCTTCGTTCACTTACTTGGGCTCCAGAAATTATGGAAGAATTTAAGTTGGCAGGCATCCCGATTTATGCAACTCTGTCAACAGGGTATTTTGAAGCGACTGAAGTTAATATTGTTATGTCATTGTTGAAAGTTATAGATAATCCATTTCAAGACATTCCTCTTGTTGGTGTATTAAGATCACCTATTGTTGGATTAGATGAAGAACAATTGGCATCTATTCGAATTCATGCCAAGCAAGGAACATTTTATGAAGCTATTTACTTATTTTTGCAAGAAAAGCCAAGCATAGAAACAGAAATGTTGTATGAAAAACTCCGTCGTTTCATCGAAAAGTTAAATATTTGGAGAGATAATGCTCGTGTAGGTGCATTATCCGATTTAATTTGGCAAATATACCGGGATACTCATTTTTATGATTTTGTTGGAGGCTTACCTAGTGGGAAGCAGCGACAAGCAAATCTAAGATCCCTTTATGATCGTGCAAGGCAATATGAAGCAACTTCATTTAGAGGCTTGTTCCGTTTTTTGAGGTTTATCGAAAGAATGCAAGAAAAAGGAAATGATCTTGGTGCTGCGAGGGCATTAAGTGAAGGGGAAGATGTTGTCCGAATGATGACAATCCACTCTAGTAAAGGATTGGAATTTCCCATCGTTTTTGTTGCTGGCTTATCACGCAAATTTAATATGATGGATATTCAACATTCCTATTTGTTTGATAAGGAATTTGGATTTGCATGCAGGTATATGAACGTAGATAAAAGAATTACTTATCCATCTTTGCCGCAGCTTGCTTTTAAACGAAAGAAAAAGCTGGAAACATTATCAGAAGAAATGCGAGTGTTATATGTTGCATTAACTAGAGCAAAAGAAAAATTATACTTGGTTAGTACTTTAAAAAGTGTTCAAAAATCGATTACAAAATGGCAAAAGAATATATTACACGATGAATGGCTATTGAGAGATGATATTAGAGCAAGTGCCACTTCATATATTGACTGGATTGGACCTGCATTAGTTCGGCATCGTGGATCAGCATTAGCGGAAGGGAAAGAATGTTTAACTGAAGACATTTTGAACTACCCAGCGGAATGGAATATTATGGTTCACTCGAAAGAAGAATTCAGGCAAGTAGAAGAGGCACAAGAAGAATCACAGGATTGGAAAATGGCAGTTCAGGAAGGGATGGTTATGGACATTCAATCTGAAGATAAAGAAGCTATTTCCAAAGTGTTAGATTGGTCCTATTCACATTATTCCTCAACTGTTAGACGCTCGAAGCAATCGGTATCTGAAGTGAAACGTATGAATGAAGTGCGTGATGCAGCTGCAAGTACTGATGTGGTTAGTAAATTTGAAAAGCCTATTTTTAATCGCCCTCATTTTATGAGGGAAAAGAAACTTTCACCTGCAGAAAAAGGTACTGCTATGCATATGGTGATGCAACATGTACCATTACATGAAATGCCAACCGTTCATTCCATTAAAATCTTATTGGAGACTATGCAGGAGAAGGAGCTTTTAACAATTGAGCAATTGAATGTTATCGAGCCAGAAAGTATCGTTCGATTTTTTGAAACAGAGCTTGGGCAGTTGATGATAAACTCGGAAAAGGTAAAAAGAGAAGTTCCTTTTAGCTTAGCATTACCGGCTTCTGACTTGTATCAAATTGATTCATTAGATAATGAGGCTATTCTTATTCAAGGGGTTATTGATTGTTTAATTGAAGATAAAGACCATATTATATTACTTGATTACAAGACCGATAATATTTCTGATCGGTTTAAAGGCGGATTTGCAGAAGCGAAGCCAATACTTGCGAAGCGGTATGAAACCCAGCTAGATTTTTACGAAAAAGCTTTGCATGATATTTTGCGCAAACCTGTAACAAGTAAATATCTTTATTTCTTTGATGGAGGTCACTTATTACAAATGTGAAAAAGCAAAAACGCAAAGGCATTGACCAATGTGAGTCAATGCCTTTTAATTATTTCCAACTGTCGGTTGGTCAATTAATGAAAAATCGATGGTATTAGTTAGACTAATAATGTTATTGTTTACTACTAAACCCCCTGTCGTTAAAGTTCCAGAACCGGCCATGGTTTTCGAGCTTGTTTTTGGTGAAACAAAGGCAGTATCTCCGAATTGAACTACCCCGCCACTAACATTTATGAACTGCATTGGTCCAACTATTGCAGGCATGAAAAACATCCTTTTCAATTTAGTTTCCCGTTACACATCATATGCGGGTTATTCATAGGACGTTCAACTACTAGTGCTGCCTTTTAGTTGACGAACATGATGAAGCCTTGATTCAAGATATGCATCATTAATAGACCCTATTTGAAAAATGGAACTAACAGCAATACCGATAATATTAATATGATCTACATTAATAACAGGATTTAGGTTGTAACGATGAAATTCGATATTCTCTGTAATAGGAGGAATGGGAATTATTTCAGTATAAATGGGAAAAGCCTCAAACGGGGCTTCAAATCCAAAATATATTTCCTCTTCCCTTTGTACCGCAAAGACTCTGGAAGTTGCCTTAATATGTGTAGCATCCCCAACCTGAACATTGGAGCTAGATACGACATCATTAATACTAATGTCCTGAACAATGGAATTTCTTATTCCATCCATTTGCTATAACCTTGAAGCAAATGGCATTAAAGGTCCGATAATGAGTGATTCTGCCGGAGTATCGAATGTAGCAGCCTGTTGAATACTTTGCGCGTCTCCGATAATAAATAGGGAGGAACTGGCAATCCCTATAATCTCAATATTTTCAACATGTAATTCACGATTAATAACATTAAGTTCCATTAGTATTTCCTCCATTCATATTATTTGGTAGCTTTGAAATAAACATAAATATAGAACGATCAATGTCAGTCTTCATTTTTTGATAAACTTGATTTAATAAATTTTCTTTCGATATATTCCCTAAATTTTGTCCGGCTACGATGTTAAGATAATGATCGACCCTTTGCGGTATTTGATTATGAAGGTCATCCACAATAAAGTCATGATACTGCTGCTCAAGTGCAATACCTAATTGCTGCTCAGTATCATTAATAACAGTGGATATATCGTTTCCGACATAGTGATTTAGTCTGTTAATTAATTCTTGTTTAAAATTAGGATCTGCAATAATGGAAGATGCTTGTGGGCTATTTGCAGGAATATCCATATCTTCGATAGTTTGGCTTAAATCAGCAGGGTTTAAGCCAATATTTAATGTACCGTCTAATCTCTCTATTTTTAATTGATCGAATTTATATTCTACTCTTTCTACATTAATGGGCGGTTTTTCTTTTAAGGTTTGTATCTCCGTTTTCAATTCTTTTAGTGTTTTTTCAAATCGGGAAATTTTTTTTTCTTGATGTTGGATATATTGATAAAGTTGATGTATATATGTCTGAATATCTACCATTGTGAAAACCTCTCTTTTTACCAATATGAATCCCGTAAATAAAAGCAAAAATAAAATTACTACTTTGATTTTCTAGAAAGACCTATTAGGATGTTTATCTAGGTCCTCCGGATGTTTGAAAAGGAACCACTAGACCTGCTGACGGTCCCGTTATTCCTGCTTCATGACTGATGGTAGGTGCTGGTCGAACAAATCCTCCAGTATTATATAAATAGGAAGCTGGTTTAATGATACCTGCACTGCCTATTTGAAAAACAGATGAGTTTGAAATACCGCCTATCTTTATCATGTGAATTTGAATCGTTTGCTGTAGATAAATTTTCATGAGTACCACCTTTTTATTTATATGCCAAATTAGAAATTCAAGAAATTCCCTTGATCCAGCCCATCTACGTCGAAGGTATTAGTTGCTGATTGTTGATTTTGAATTGATAAAGTTTCCCCAGTGTTAAATGATCCTGCGCCAGCAAAGGTTTTAACAGATGAATTTGGAATAATTTGAAATACATCTCCAATATTAAATACCCCGCTCGAACCAATATTCATGATTTGAACGGCACCAACAAATCCAGGCATAACCGTTCACATCCTTTTGATTTTTATATTTTGCTGAAATAGGCATTTCACTTATATGTCATATCATATGAGTGAACTAGTGAAAGGTGATTAATTAGCCTAAATGAACTTGAAGTTGTAAAATGTAATAGGGAATAATTTAGGCTCTATTCTTAAACTTTGTTGTTTGTTTAATTAAAAACCTCCTATACTCCCAGGTTATCTTGGAACATAGGTATTTTTTAGAGAAAAGATGCCCCGTATTTAAGTCTTTTCTTGGATATAAAACAAATGAAGAAAATCGATAATTTGTTCGAAAACAGCCATAAATAATGATATTGAGGTAGAAATAATGATGTTGCAAATGAAACCAATGAAAAAAAAGGAAAGAATTTTTACATTAGATGTATTAAGGGGATTTAGCTTATTAGGAATATTGATTGTAAATATGATCTCTTATAATGGACCTGTCCTTTACTATAATCCATACGAATGGTGGAAGGATAGTGATGCTACCGTTTATAAGTGGATTGAAATCCTCATTGAATCAAGCTTTTATCCAATATTTGCAATGATGTTTGGATATGGAAGTGTTATATTAAGGGACAGAATAAAGCAAAGCAGATTATCGTTTTCAAATGTATTTATAAGAAGATTAATCTTCTTATTGTTAATAGGGTTGTTACATGCCTTTTTTATCTGGTCTGGGGACATATTAGCAAATTATGCAATATATGGAATACTACTAATGGTTCTGCTTGAATTATCTGGAGAAGTACTCTTAATTAGCGGAATAATGCTATTTCTCATCCCGAATTTATTATTTATATTATACATATTGGTTAATGCGCTAATGGATCCGAACACAACATTAATGTATGCGGATATTACAAATGTGAATAAAGCGTTTAATGCATACTCTACTGGAGGGTATTGGGAAATTACAAAACAAAGAATAGCGGATTGGACTGCGGTTAATGGTTCATCAAATATCTTTTTCTCTATTTTTTCCATTTTACCTTTAATGATGATTGGAGCTGGAGCGTCAAAATTAAAATGGCTGCAAAAAGCAAAAGACCATAAGCGAAAATGGCTGTTCTTTTTTATTGCATCATTCATCATCGGTCTCATTTTGAAATCCTTGCCAGTATTAATCGATGATAATCTAGCTTTTAAGCTAATTCAGCAATCCATTGGGGGAACCATTTTTAGTTTTGCCATTATCTCACTTATTGTGCTGTCGATGACAAATCAAATATGCGTAAAGCTATTTAGACCCATTGCAACAGCAGGAAGAATGTCACTCACCATTTATTTAGTTCAATCTATTGTCTGCAGTTTTATTTTTTACCATTATGGATTGGGATTGTACGGCGGAGTTACTCTAGCTTCATGTGTTTTCATAGCATTATCTATCTATATTATTCAAGTAATTCTCGCAGAAATATGGTTTATGAAGTTTCAATATGGACCACTGGAAACAATTTGGAGGATGGTGACATATTGGAAAAAATAAATTATGTGTGTAGGAAAAAACTAGCAGGGGTATGGAATGGATTCAAGCCGCCAAAATATTTAACGTCTGGAGACAGGATTGATATTACAGTAGAAGGAATTGGAACTTTGACAAATATGGTAAAATAATCTTCATAACATATCTATATATGTATCATTATGATAATATGAATGTGCATAATAT
This sequence comes from Heyndrickxia sp. FW510-T9, assembly GCF_058781025.1. Lineage (NCBI taxonomy): Bacteria > Bacillati > Bacillota > Bacilli > Caryophanales > Bacillaceae > Heyndrickxia > Heyndrickxia sp. FW510-T9. The sequence continues at coordinate 18,332 of NZ_JBYSWK010000013.1, forward strand.
ATGTTGTGAAAAAAATGGTTGGGAGGAAATGAAATGATACATAGAACAGATGCCCATGTTACAACTTGGGTCATAGCGATTATTCTTTTTATCGTGGCATTACTACTACATAAGGCTGGAAAAGAGAAGGGCGCAAAAATAGTCCATATGATTGTTCGACTATTCTACATTTTAGTTATTGTTACAGGTGCTTTATTATTCTTCAATAACCAATCCTTAGATCCGGCATTATACGGAGTTAAATTACTTGTTGGATTACTAGTGGTTGTTTTAATGGAGATGATTTTAGTCAGAACAGGAAAGCGAAAAGGCACTGGACTTTTATGGTTGCTATTTATCGTTTTATTCCTAGCTGTACTTTATTTAGGATTAAAGCTTCCATTAGGTCCATGGCACCCATTTGGTTAATAATTAAGCCGCTCAATCAGAGCGGCTTTTCTTTTTCAGATATATATCGACAATATATTACAAATATATCACAATATTGAATATATAGAATATTTAATTATTAACTTCACAAGGTGGTGAATGATTAACTTGGCAAAATCTTTTCAAACTCTATATCAAAATGAATCCAGGCTTATAGCATTTATGGAAGAAAATGATCTTCCTCAGTATCCTATGTTGTACATACATGCATCTGTTTCGCAGATGGCAAAAGAAGAGATTGCGAACCTTATAAATTTATTAAGATCTTATCTCCCACAAGCAGTTATTTCGGGAAGTAGCTTTATAGGGAAAATGAGTAATATTTCTTTCTCCCAGCCTATAATCACTTTCACCACCTTTGCGAAAACGAATGTCCGTTCAGGAATGTTTGAATTAGATAAAAAAATAGATTTAGTAAAAATAGGACAAAAAATAGCAACTGATTATGTTACATCAGAAACAAAAGTGATGTTGTTGTTCACTGACAAGAAAATAGGAGATATCGATAACATTTTAGATGGCTTTCATATGTTGAATAAAGATAGTTCTATCATTGCGTGTAACACTTCTTCTAATCATACGGAAGCAAGTCGATCCTATGTTTTTACGGAAAATGGAATAATGGAAAATGGAATTGTTTTCATTTCCCTTGAAAATCGTGATTTAAATGTTGAAATAATGGAGAATGGAGATTGGATAGAGGTAGGGCAACCTTTTACAGTTACAAAGGCAAAAGGAAGTTTGTTGTATGAATTAAATGGGAAAAAGCCCTTGCATATTCTGAAACAATATTTGGGTAATAAATTTGTACAACGTTTACCTTTTTCTAGTTTTGAAAATCCTTTTATCATCCACAGAGAAGGGGAAAAACAGATTGCATTTATTCGAAAAACGCAAGAAGGTGGTATCTTCGAATTATCTTGTCAACTAAAAGATGGTGATACTATTTCTATTGGAATGGAAAATGTCGAACAACATATTTTAGCATCCCAAAAGGAATTAAAAAGATTCAGAAAACGGACAGTTGAATCTATTTTTGCTTTTCATTGTGTACATAGGATAGGTAATTTAGAGAATATCACTAAGAATAATGTAGAAACTTTAAAGCATTATTCTTCTGTTATTGAGATTCCATGCTATGGGGACATAGGTCAGCGTACGAAAAATCAGCCGAAAATTGTAGCACCATCATCAATTTATTTGAGCATTTCAGAATCAAATGAAATGAATGAGAAACACAAAGAGATCCAATATACAATACCATCAGATTCACATTCTATTATTTCATTAACAAACATGATAAATGAAACTGCCAAAGACATAATAAATCTTAATGAAGATGTAAGAAATTCGTATGCCTATTATCAGGCATTGTATGAAAATAATATGGATATTGTCTACACATTAGACTTAAAAGGAAATTTCTCAAGTGTAAACAATTCATTTGAAAAGGCGATAGGATATTCGTTCAATGAATTACAAGGAAAAAGCTCATTAAGTCTTGTAGTAGATAACGATATCCCTAAAGCAAAACGTCATTTTCGGAGAACATTAAATGGTAAAATTCAGTATTATAATGTTAATATTAAAACAAAAAATGGAAGTGCAGAGTCTTTTTATCTAAAAAATATACCTGTTATGATGGATGGTAAGTGTATAGGGGTATGTGGAATAGGGAGAGATATTAGCGAAAATATTAAGTTTGAAGAAAAAATTTCGCAACTAGCAAACTATGATGAAGGAACAGGATTACCAAACCGAACAAAATTTAATGAAATTTTAGATGAAATGTTGAATCGGGCCAAGAAAAAACGTCGATCCTTAGCTGTATTATTTTTGGATATCCACCGTTTTAAGATAATAAATGACACATTAGGTCATATTGCTGGTGATTTAATGTTAAAAGAACTTGCAGACAGACTTAAGAATGTCCAATCTAATGGTGCATACTTAGGAAGATTTACAAATGATAAGTTTAGTATTTTATTAACGAAAGAATCTGGTCCTGAAAATGTTATTCAAATTGGTAAAAAGCTATTGAAGGTAGTGGAGAAGCCATTTACATATCAAATGAAGGAGTTCTTTCTCAATGGTAATATAGGGATTAGTATGTATCCATATGATGGAGATCAAAGTGAAGAATTATTGAAAAATGCGGATATTGCCCTTAGTCGAGCCAAATTACTTGGTGGCAATGGAATGGTCTTTTTCTCAGATGAAATGAATAAAGAAACACTTAATCGCGTCGAACTTGAAAGTCATTTAAGAAAAGCTATTAAAAATAATGAACTCTTCTTAACTTATCAACCCATCATTGAAAGTAAAAGTCACATTATGAAATCGTGTGAAGCATTAATTCGCTGGAATCATCCTGAGCGTGGTATTATTCCTCCTTTCGAATTTATTCCACTTGCAGAGGAAACAGGGCTTATTCACTCTATAGGAAAATGGGTGTTAAAAACAGCTTGCAGGCAAATGAAAGATTGGCATAACGCAGGGCTGACAGATGCTAGTATATCGATTAATGTCTCCGCTTCGCAATTCCAAAATCGGTGGTTTATCGAAGACGTAAAAAATGCTCTTGCCTTTTCAGACCTTGATCCAAAGTTTTTACACTTAGAGCTTACTGAATCAGTTATGTTGAATGATTCGATCAAGACGATAGATACGATGCATGCATTGGGGAATATTGGAGTGAAAATATCCATAGATGATTTTGGAACAGGGTATTCATCCTTAAGTTATTTGCGTCATTTACCTATCCATATATTAAAGATCGACAAATCCTTTATTCAAAATCTCGATTTTCAAACACCAGACTACGCCATTGTTAATTCGATCATGACAATGGGTCAAGGTTTAGGTCTGGAGGTTATTGCAGAAGGTGTCGAGACAGATAGACAATTTACCATCTTAAAAAACATGAACTGTCACTATATACAAGGTTATTTTATTGAAAAGCCAATGCATCCAGACCAGATGAAGGATTGGCTGCAAAATGATCTATTCATTAATCATTAAGGCTATTTTCTTTACCTTTGATGCTTTTTTATACAAAAAGACTTGGTTACAACCATATGTGGGTTTAAAATGAAAAAACTTTATAAGAAAAGATGCCGCGAAAACAAGTCCCCTTAGGATTTATAACAAATGACGAAATGTAAGAATTAATACGAAAACAGCCAGCATAAATAATGGAATAGGGCAACCAAAAGTTGATAAATTGGTCTTATTGGACAGCCCTTTTTCTTTTTATGTAGAGACCTTTTCAACAATGGTTCTTTTTCCTGTGCTTAAAGTAAATTCAAAACGATCCTGACTATCCTCTTCATATTTAAAATGATGCTGAATGGCACATATACTCTCACTATTATCGAAAATTAAGAAATTTACTCCGCTTCGATATTCTTCTTCATTAAGATAGGACAATTGATTATGACAATATACACAATCATATATAGAAAATTCCAACTGGTTCAAGTTGTTGATAAAATACCAGAATACATCGTCAGAAAGCTCATTCAGTAATAGTTCCAAGGCGAAAGAAATTTGTTTACGTATTCTAATTTTCATCTGATCATGGAGGAAAAAGGTGACGGAGGGCATGGTTATTTTACCATCTTCCTCCAAAATCCCTTTTAACCATTGATTTCGGTTGAAGATTTCAATTTCTTGTAAGGAATATTGCTCCAACATAAACGCTTCATCCGTTTCTTCATCAAAGAAGACCCATTGATCATTAATATTCTCAACATTCCCAGTTATGAAGGCGCGATTTTGGTTATTGATTAGTTGGTTTCTTTGTTGTTGGTCCATTTTAATCCTCCATTCGTCAACCCCATTTTCTAACTACACACTATTAAGTACTTTGTTGACAAAGAAAAGATTTTTCATACATGTAATACAAGCCTTTCGACAAACAAAAGACAAATTTAGTTGATAGATTTGTGAATTAACCGTGGATTTGTTTGACTACCGGTATGACGAAAGGATAATCTTATTTTATGATGTTTTTTTTAGGAGGAACGGGTAAATGTTTAAAAGAGTTATAGCATTTTGCACATTTGCCTTGCTCATTTTTTGTGCAGTGCCGGCTAACGCTGCAGGAAATGTGCAACGAGATTGGCAAAGTGAAAATGTGTATTATTTAATTGTGGACCGATTTAATGATGGTGATGCTTCCAATGATATCAACACAAATACGAAAAATGATTTAAGCTTTCAAGGTGGCGACTTTCAAGGAATTATCAATCGCCTTGACTACATAAAAGATTTAGGGTTTACAACCATTCTACTTAATCCTATTTTCGCTAATGATTCAAAAGGATATGCTGGTGATCGCATAACAAACTTCTATAAACCGGATGAACATTACGGATCGATTAAAAAGTTCCAACAGCTTGTGAAGGAAGCTCATAAGAAGAAGATGAAGGTCATGCTAAATTTTGTAACGAATCAAGTAAGTCCTAATCATCCATGGGTAAAGGATTCGACAAAGTCCGATTGGTTAAAAGGGGAAACAAAGAATGGCTTAATTGCCTTGAATCAGAATAACCCAGCAGTAAACCAATATTTTATTACAGCAGGAAAATGGTGGGTGCAAAAAACTGGTATTGATGGATATTATTTAAGCAATGTAGAAGATGCACCAATCAGCTTCTGGAAGGATTTCAATTCAGCAGTTAAATCCGTGAGCAAAGATTTCTTCTTACTTGGTGATGTTCATACAAATAATGGCAATACGATTAAAACATACGAACAAGCTGGATTTGATGGGTTTTATGACAATCCGCAAAATCAATCATTAAGAAATTCCTTTTCTAATATTGATCAGTCTGCAAATTCTTTAATGGATATTGTAGAAAAGAATGAAAAAACATTCCATTCAAATTTGGTAAATGCAGTATATTTTGATAATCCGTATATGAAGAGATATACAAGAGATATGGTGAATGCTCATCAATTTCCAGGTACTAGGTGGAAGCTTGCATTAACCTATCTCTACACGCAACCTGAAATGCCTATTGTTTACTACGGATCAGAAATCGCAATTGATGGCGGTAATGCACCTGAAAATCGAAAAATGATGAATTTCCGTGCGGACAAAGATCTTATGGACTACATGACGCAAATTTCCGAATTAAGGGCGAAAAACCCAGCACTTGTAAAAGGAACATTCACACCGCTTTATGATAAAAATGGAATGACGGTGTACAAGAGGGAATACAAAGGTGATATCAATATCGTTGCCATTAATAATACAAGTTCCACTCAAGGGGTTTCCATCGATGCCTCCCAGTTTAAAAACAATAAAGAATTGAATAGCCTGTTAGAAAGCGGAATAATCCGTGCTGATAATAATAAATTTAAACTAGTTCTCGAACGTGAAACTTCTGAAATATACAGAGTGGTAGATAAAACAGGTGTTAATTTCGGGTTTATTTTTGTACTTGTAACCGTGTGGATTTTATTCTTTGCTTTTATTTTTGTTGCGAAGAAAAGAGCCAAAAGAAACGCTAACTAAAGAGATAAATTAAATCCTGCATTCAAAAACGAATGCAGGATTTTTTTCATGAATCGTCTTCTATCCATTCACAATCGATCCTCCATTTACATGGATCATCTGCCCTGTCACATAACTTGAATCCTCCGATGCCAAATATACATAAGCTGGTGCAAGCTCATATGGTTGGCCGGGGCGTGCAAGAGGGACATTCCCTCCAAATGTTTCGACTTGTTCTTCTGGGAATGTTGAAGGTATCAGCGGTGTCCATATTGGTCCAGGAGCAACACCATTTACACGAATACCTTTTGGAGCTAATGAAAGAGCTAGAGATCGGGTAAAAGTAACAACTGCCCCTTTTGTTGCAGAATAATCAATTAACTGCTCATTTCCTTTATATGCCGTAATAGAAGTAGTATTAATAATGACACTTCCCTTTGAAAAATGGGGTAGGACAGCTTTTGTCATGTAAAAGAAGGAAAATATATTCGTTTGGAAAGTTCTTTGTAATTGATCAGCTGTGATATTTAATATACTTTGCTGTGGGTGTTGTTCTGCGGCATTGTTCACAAGAATATCCACTTTACCAAATTGATTTACCACTTTTTTTACCGCATCTTTGCAATGCTGTTCATCCCCAATATCTCCTGGGATCAGAAGGCATTCACGATTTTCCTTTTGAATAAGAGATAACGTTTCATTCGCATCGTCATGTTCATTTAAATAACAAATCGCTATATTTGCCCCTTCTTTTGCAAAGTAAAGTGCAACGGCCTTGCCAATTCCACTGTCACCTCCAGTAATAATCGCGGTTTTTCCAGTTAGTTTCCCGCTCCCTTTATAACCGGGATCCATCGATTTTGGTAAGGGATTCATTTCTGATTCAATGCCAGGCTGTATATTTTGATGCTGTTTCGGCATTGTTTTTTTTTGTTGATTTTGTCCTGTACTCATTATTTCACTCCATCCTACATGTAATCTTCCATTATTCTTTACATCTAGGAAATTGTTATGAGTGGTTTTGGGAATAAAAAAACAGGTGTAATTCACCTGTTTCTAGCGATAGTTCACAAATTGTACATCTACAGTCAAGTCTGCTTCTCTTATCGCAGCTATTATTTTTTGCAAATCATCACGGCTTTTTCCTGTTACACGAATCTGGTCATCCTGAACTTGGCTTTTTACTTTTACACCGCTATTTTTGATGATTGTATTAATTTTCTTTGCATTTTCTTTGTCAATTCCTTGAATTAGTGTAGCACGTTGTCTAACCGTTCCACCTGAAGCATTTTCGATCTTACCGTAATCCAAATTTTTCACAGGAACACCACGTTTTATTAATTTTCCAAATAAAACATCCTTTACCTGTCCTAACTTATATTCATCATCAGATACAAGAACGAGTTCTTCTTTGTCTAATTTAATGTCACTTTTGCTGCCTTTAAAATCATAACGTGTTTGGATTTCCTTCATCGCTTGCGTAATGGCATTCGTTACTTCTGAAAAATCAACGTTTGATACAATATCAAATGAACTCTCTTTTGACATAATTAACCTCCAGCGTGTTACGTAATATTACCAATATTATAGTCAAAGGATTGAAGGTAAACAACTTTTTTGCTGTTTAAGCTAAGGAAATCTTTTGAAAAGGACGTGATCTATAGGAGAATTAGCCGAAGAGGATTGATAAAAATTTTCTTAGAAGCAGCATAAAGGCCATCTTCGAGAAAAATTGTGTTCGAGATGTCCTTAAGAAGGTAT
>NZ_JBYSWK010000013.1:26117-104537 GCF_058781025.1 Heyndrickxia sp. FW510-T9
AAGCAGTATAAAGGACACCTTCGAGCAAAATAGTGTTCGGGTTGTCCTTAAGAAGCAGTATAAAGGACACTTTCGAGCAAAATAGTGTTCGAGTTGTCCTTAAGAAGCAGTATAAAGGACATTTTCGAGCAAAATCGTTGTCAAGATGTCCTTAAGAAGCGTTATAAAGGCCACTTTCGAGCAGAATCGATGTCGAGATGTCCTTAAGAAGCAGTATAAAGGACACCTTCGAGCAAAATAGTGTTCGGGTTGTCCTTAAGAAGCAGTATAAAGGACACTTTCGAGCAGAATCGTTGTCAAGATGTCCTTAAGAACCAAAATAAAGGTCACCACCTAGTAAAAAATGGTTCAATTGTCCTTTATAGGTGGTATAAACCACAATTTAAAATAAAAAAAGACAAGGAAAATTCCCTGTCTTACAAATGATCGGTTTTCTTTGAATATTGATGTTTTCCGGCTTTACGATTTTTTTCTCGCTCCATATTTTTCTCGTGTCTTAACGCATTATTATCCTTTGCTTTTTTATCATTGTCGGATGTGTGTGACATGAAAGAAATTCCCCCTTCAAATTGGTCATCCTTAATATTACCAAGGTAGGAGGATTTTATTAATTATCGGAGCTTATTCAAAAAGAAAACAGCTAATGTACTCGGACCAGCATGGGATCCTACAGCAGATCCTATTATATTGATATAAAAGTCAGTTACTCCAAAACGCTCTTCGATTAATTTCTTTAAATTCAAAGCCGCTTCTTCGTCATCACCATGACAAATCCCGATACATTGCTTCTGCAGTCGATCGCCTCTTTCTTGCATTATATCGAGCATTCGCCCGAGTAATTTTTTCTTTCCTCTAATTTTTTCAAGCGGTATAAGCTTTCCATCCTCGACATGGAGAAGCGGTTTTATATTTAATAGTCCACCTAAAAAAGCAGAGGCTTTCGATAATCTTCCGCCTTTTGCAAGATAATCCAGGTCATCTACCGTAAATAAATGTTCCATATGTTCACTATTAAAAAGTGTTGCTTTAATAATTTCCTCTTGAGAGGCATTTGCCTTTAACATGCTAACAGCATTCATTACAACGAGACCGTAACCTACTGAAGCACATTTTGAATCAATAATCGTTAGATCTAAATCCGGATATTCTTCTACTACTTGTTCACGGACCATTACAGCTGTTTGGTACGTTCCTGATAATGCAGAAGAAAAAGCCACGTAAATCCCTGATTGTTTTGATTTTGCAAGATCAACGAAGACCTTTTCAAAAACCTCCGGTGATGGCTGGGAGGTTTTTGGAACCTTTCCTGCACGAATTCCATCAAAAACCTGCTTCGGATTGATTGTTTGTATATCTAGATATTCTTTTTCATCCATATAAACATTTAGTGGAATTAACGTTACATCATTTTCTTCAAAAAATTCTATTGGTAAATCACAAGCACTATCAGCAAACAACTTAATAGCTGTCATACGTATTCACCTATGCTTTCGTTTTTTATTTCTTTTATTCTATCTATTTTACCTAAAATTCACAATCATTTTTGGTATGAAGTTTCGTTATTACGGATATAGAGAATAATAATAATAAGGAGGGGTGTTTATGAAGAAAGAACTTTTATTGGAGCATGGTAAAAAAATAATCGTCGTCTTAGTTGGAGCCATATTAAATGCATTTGCCATGAACTATTTTTTAAAGCCAGCGAATGTTTACGCAAGTGGTTTTACAGGGGCCGCCCAGCTTTTATCCAATATTTTTACTCAATACACACCTATAAATGTTTCCACAGGATTACTATTACTAATATTAAATATTCCAGTAGCGATCCTAGGGTGGGTGAAGGTAGGAAAGTTATTTACATTATATAGCTTTGTGTCAGTAGTATTAATGTCGGCTTTTTTAGAAATTATTCCTGTCCATAAAGCCTCAGGCGATATTCTATTATATGCTGTATTCGGTGGAGTTCTGCTAGCAGTTGGTGTCGGAATTACTTTGAAATTTGGAGCATCGACTGGTGGATTAGATATAATTGCGATGGTTCTATCGCGTATGAAGGACAAACCAGTTGGAGTCTATTATTTTGCCTTAAATGCAGTAATTATTTTAACAACAGGATATTTATTTGGGTGGGACAAAGCACTCTATACCCTTGTCTCATTATATGCATCGACAAGGGTTATAGATGCCATTCATACGCGTCATCAAAAGCTAACGGTCATGATTATTACAAAAATGTCTAATGAGATGAAGCAGGCCATACATGCAAAGCTAGTACGGGGAATAACCTTAATTCCTGCTAAGGGAGCATTTTCGAATGAAACAAAGGAAATGTTAATGATCGTTATTACTCGATATGAATTGTATGAAATGGAGCATATCATAAGGACGATTGATCCAAATGCTTTTACTAATGTTGTGCAGACGGCAGGAGTATATGGTTTTTTCAGAAAGGATTAATTTCAAGTTGAATAGAATATACTATTAGGTGAGATTTTTCCAGTTTTGGAAAGGAGATCACTTAATGAAAAAATACTATGGTTTTCTTTTTTTGATAATGCTTCTTTTTCCTAAATTAGCTTATGCCACAGGGGAGGATGATATAGGGGTGGTATCATGGGATGCTAAACTTAGACCATATGCAGATCAGCTGGAAATTACATTAATTGTTCGAAATATTTCTGAACGTCCAGTACATCTGGAATTTCCAACAAGTAAATTATACGATTATTCAATAATGGACAAAAACAGAGAAGTTTTCCGATTTAGTAAAGGGAGATTTTATTTACAAGCATTTCAATATGTAAATCTTGCTAGTGGAGAGGAAAAACGTTGGACCATTCATTGGGATTATCAAAGTAATGGAAAACGAATTTCACCTGGTACATACACCTTCATTGCACAACTGTTACCTACTAAAATTAATGGGATGCCAAGGACACAGCAATTGATTGCAAAACAAGATTTTACCGTTCCTTCCTTACACAGTATACAGATCGAAGGAAGTGGAGGAAAATACGTTATTACTGGAGTTAGGGACTCTTCTAAGGAAAAGTATTATTATACAGTGGATGATGGGCATCGTATTTTGATTGGGAAAAAAGCCATTCCATTTGCGAGTGATACAAATACATTTCAAATTTCGCTTCTGCTTCCGGATGAAATAGTAACTCAGAACGAAACGCTGATTTTTTCTATTTATAATTCTAAAGATGAGCCGATATTTGTCCAAAGCTTAAAAAAATAGCTGCCAACTGGCAGCTATTTCAATTGATCTAACTCAATTTGCATCTCGCGTAATTGATTTTGCTCGGCAATTGTAGAATTAGCGAATGCGGAGGAAAGTGCATTCTTGGCTTTTTGCATAGCTTGCTCATCACTAGGAGAACCTTTTGCTCTTTCAACAAAAAATCTTGCTTGTTGAAATAATTTATTTCCCATTATTCTGCTCCTCCTAATGACGATTCTTTCATGAACTCTAGCTGACGTTCTTCTGCTTCAGCATATGTGGATCGGTATGGAAAGCGCTCATCATGCTTTGACACTGCATCTTTTCCTTGCTGAACAAAACGTTTCGATTTGTTTCTTTTACCCAAACGAAACACCGTCCTTCGCTAGAATTAAACGAATGAAGATCCGTTCTTTAAATAGTATGGACTTCATATTACCTTCAAGTCTGGTAAAATAATGAAGATTCTTATCTATTTGATCTTGAAATATTCTTCCAAGAATACGGAAACTCCATCCTCCATATTCGTTAATGTTACATGATTTGCTATATCTTTCAGCGGATTTATCGCATTACCCATTGCTACTCCCACGCCGGCATAATCAATCATTTCAAAATCATTATCTTCATCACCAAAGGCAATAATATTCTCACGTGGAATGTTATAGTAATTTGCTACGCGTTCAATTCCGCTTGCTTTACTTAATCCATATTTAACAATCTCAATAATATGCCATGGAGCACCCCAGCGTCTATGATCAATTACCTCTGCATGAACATCGGATAAATGCTGGCGAATCATTGGTACATCTTTTTCATCCGCATGAATTAATAAAGAAGTAGGATTATCTTGTAAGAAATTTAATAAGTTTCCTGTAGTTATTTTCGGACTTTCATGATGGAAAACTTCCAATAATTTTTCATCATGATAATGAAAGTAAACATTATCTAATACTTCCGCAATAATATTATGGATATTATATTGGTGACATGTATCAACGATATTTTTTGCCACATCTAAACCTATTGGTTCGTGGTACATGCCCCATCTTGCTTCTAATGGGTGATGGACAAATGCACCGTTAAAATTTACAATTGGGGAATTTAAGTTTAATTCTTGGTAGTATCTTTTACTAGAACGAAACGGTCTTCCAGTAGAAATCATCACGATATGCCCCTGCTGCTGTAGATTAGTTAGGGTACGAAGATTTCTATCAGATATATTTTTTTCATCAGTTAATAATGTTCCATCTAAGTCTAAAGAAATTAGGTACGGTTGTGGCATTTCATTTCTCCTTTGCTGAATCAAATTCGTAGGAATAGTCAAGTAAATTTGATACACTGACATTGTAAAAATAAAGTTGTAATTTCAATATACTAAATAATATTGATAATTTGAAGGAATATGTGTCAGGAGGAGCGTTTTGTGATTCAAATACATAAAGAGAACATTGATGATATTCCGGTTTTGCATGTTATTAAGAATCATTTATATAAAGAAAAGATACCTCTTATTATTTTTATCCATGGTTTTGAATCCGCTAAGGAACATAATCTCCACTATGCGTATTTATTGGCTGAAAAAGGATTTCGCGTAGTATTACCGGAGATAATGCACCACGGGGAAAGAAAAATAGAGATCACTAAAATGGAAATGATGTTAAAATTTTGGGACATGATTTTACAGACAATAGAAGAAATAGAGAAAATCAAGGATTATTATGTGGATAATGAATTGACAGACCCAGAAAGAATTGGCTTGGTCGGAACCTCAATGGGAGGAATCATTACTAGTGGAGCACTAACCAAATATCCGTGGATTAAAGCGGCTGTTATTTTGATGGGTAGTCCAAATTATGAGGAATTTGCACTTAGTCAAATAGAGCAATTACAAAATAGTGGTGTTAAAATACCTCTGACAGATCGACAATTGGATGAGCAGATTACATTTTTGCATAAATATGATTTAAGTAAACAACCACAATTATTGAAGATGCGTCCTATTTTATTCTGGCACGGTGTAAATGATAACATGGTTCCATATCAACCTACATATAATTTTTATAAAAAGATTCAAGCCCTTTACCTAAATGCTCCTGAACGTTTAGAATTTATAACCGATAAAAAGGCGGGACATAAAGTTTCTAGAGAGGGTTTACTAAGAACAGTTGATTGGTTTGAGAGTTGGATGTAAAGTGTCTTTATTTCGTTTTTTCTTTTAAGTTTGTTATGATTAATTAAATAAATAAAGGAGTGAATTGGAATGGATGAGGAACTTAAAGAAAGTATATTTGGTGCTCTGGAACAAGTTATTGACCCAGAACTAGGAATAGATATTGTCAATCTTGGACTTGTATATGATTTAGATATAGATGATGCAGGAAAAGTAACGGTTACAATGACTTTAACCGCTATGGGATGTCCGCTTGCAGGAGTTATTGTAGATCAAGTACAAACTGCCTTGCGTGATTTACCAGAAGTGAAAGATACGGAAGTAAATATTGTCTGGAATCCGCCTTGGACAAAGGATCGCCTTTCACGCTATGCAAAAATTGCATTAGGTATTAGTTGATTTGGGTAAATTATCCACTTATGTCCGTCCTGAAATAACGCAAAATATTATTGACGCTACCTGAACAGGAGGGGACCATATGGGACAACGTCGCAGATTTCATTCCGGAGATAAAGCGCCAAACAATGGAGTGTATGTAGAAGTTGGTGAAAATGGGAGTATGGTGATTAACCCAAAGAGTGTCAAATTAAATGCGGGAGATCATTTCCCTGAAACCTCAAATGACGAGCGTCATTGGACATATAGGCGCAAACCTTAAGCCATCCTAATTTGGATGGCTTTTTCTATGGATTATCGTGTTTGACTGAATTATTTTGAGAAGTGTCTGAATTATTCTGAGAAATGCCTGAATTATTTTTAGTTATGACTGAATTAATTGCAGAAGTGCCTGAATTAATAATATTTCGCTTAATTAATGTGTAATTTTACCGAAATAAAATTACTAATTCCTTATAAAACAACAAACATTAGCCCAATTTTGCTCTTTGGTAATTTGTAGCATAAAATAGTCTTAATATTATTCACACTTGAGGTGATGATGAAGTGGATATCAATAAAATGACTTTTTCTGTACAGGAAGGCTTAGCAGAAGCTGGGCAAATTACAACCACTTTGCAGAATCCGGAGGTAGATATTGTCCATTTATGGAAATCACTAACCGAAAAGCCGGATAGTTTGTTAGTTAGCATTTACGAGAGAGTTGGCATTGCCAAACAAGAATTGGAATCCATCATAAACGATGTATTAATGAAAAAAACACAAGTGTCTGGCACCAGTTCCGGTGGCCAATATATTTCCGCGAACATGCAAAAGCTTTTTCTTGATGCTGACAAAGAAGCATCAAAGCTCGAAGATGAATATATTTCAGTGGAACATTTAATTCTTGGGTTAACCACACAACAGCATAATGAGATCTCCAGCTTTTTAATAAATAAACAAATTACGAGAGATAAATTACTTACGGAAATCATGCAAATAAGGGGGAATCAAAAGGTGACATCACAAAATCCAGAAGCAACGTACGATACTTTAAAAAAGTATGGACGAGACTTAGTAGCAGCTGTAAAGGAAGGGAAAATTGACCCAGTAATTGGTAGGGACAGCGAAATTCGTAACGTTATTCGAATTTTATCTAGAAAAACGAAAAATAATCCTGTTTTAATCGGGGAGCCTGGAGTTGGAAAAACGGCGATTGTGGAAGGCTTGGCACAGCGTATTGTTAGAAAGGATGTACCGGAAGGCTTAAAGGATAAAACGATATTTGCCTTAGATATGGGATCACTTATTGCTGGTGCGAAATTTCGCGGAGAATTTGAAGAAAGACTTAAGGCAGTTCTTCAGGAAATTAAAAAAAGTGAGGGGAAAATTCTCTTATTTATTGATGAAATACATACCATAGTTGGTGCAGGAAAAACGGAAGGTGCGATGGATGCAGGGAATATGTTGAAACCGATGCTTGCAAGAGGAGAACTGCATTGTATTGGTGCGACAACACTTGATGAATACCGCAAATATATTGAAAAAGACCCTGCCTTAGAAAGAAGATTTCAACAGGTGCTTGTTCAGGAGCCAACGTTGGAAGATACAGTTTCTATTTTGCGTGGTCTGAAAGAAAGATTCGAAATTCATCACGGTGTCAATATTCATGACCGTGCATTAGTTGCGGCCGCTACTCTCTCCAATCGCTATATCACCGATCGCTTTTTACCAGACAAAGCAATTGATCTTGTAGATGAGGCATGCGCAACCATTCGGGTCGAAATTGACTCCATGCCCAGTGAACTCGATGAGGTAACAAGACGTGTTATGCAACTGGAAATTGAAGAAGCTGCATTAAAAAAGGAATCAGATGAAGCGAGCAAAGAACGTCTAGGAATATTGCAAAAAGAACTTGCAGATTTTAAAGAAAAAGCAAGTGGAATGAAAGCAAAATGGCAGGCTGAAAAAAATGAACTACAGACCATTCAGGAAAAACGCGAGCAACTTGAGAAAATGAGAAGGAAGCTGGAAGAAGCGGAAAATGAATATGACTTAAATAAAGCAGCAGAATTACGCCACGGAAAAATACCTGCTTTAGAAAAAGAACTTAAGGACTTAGAAGGAACGCTTGCTGATCATAAAGGGGAGAATAAGCTAATACGTGAGGAAGTCACCGAAGATGAGATTGCTGATATTGTAGCAAGGTGGACGGGCATTCCTGTTTCAAAATTAGTGGAGGGGGAACGGGAAAAGCTGTTAAAACTCGAAAGTATTTTACATGAAAGGGTTATTGGACAGGATGATGCAGTACGTTCCGTCAGCGATGCAGTATTAAGAGCAAGAGCGGGTATTAAAGATCCAAATCGGCCTATTGGTTCCTTTATTTTCCTTGGACCAACTGGTGTCGGAAAAACGGAGCTCGCTAAGGCATTAGCTCAAGTTTTATTTGATAGTGAAGAGCAAATGATTCGAATTGATATGTCGGAATATATGGAAAAGCATGCTGTATCCAGACTTATAGGTGCCCCCCCTGGATATGTCGGATATGAGGAAGGCGGTCAATTAACAGAAGCCGTCAGAAGAAAACCTTATTCTGTTGTATTAATGGATGAAATTGAAAAGGCACATCCAGAGGTCTTTAATATATTATTACAAGCGCTTGACGATGGACGAATTACTGATTCACAAGGAAGAACGATTGATTTTAAAAACACTGTTATCATTATGACCTCCAACATTGGATCTGCATTTTTGCTTGATAGAGAAAATATAGAAGATGAAATTGATGAGGGTACGAAGGATAAAGTATTAAAACAACTTCGAGCTTCCTTCCGACCTGAGTTTTTAAACAGAATTGATGATATTATTTTATTTAAGTCATTATCTATGGAAGATATTAAAGGAATAGTTTCTAAGTTAATTGAAAACCTACAAAAGCGACTTAGCGATCAATATATTAACCTAGAAATTACAGATGAAGCGAAGGGTTGGATTGCAAGCTCCGCCTATGATCCAATCTATGGTGCACGTCCGTTAAAACGCTTTATTCAACATCATATTGAAACAAAATTAGCAAGGGAAATTATTGCAGGTCATGTTCATCCATATGAAACAATCAAAATAAGTTTTGAAAATAATCAAATCGAAGTGTCAAAAAAATAACCTCGCAAATGGCGAGGTTATTTTTACGTCTAGTTTCAGCGCCTATCGGCTAGCGGCGCTTCCACATTTGAATTATTCTTCTGTTGCCGGTGTATTTGGAATAACGGCTGAAACGACAAAAATTAAGATGGCTACAACTACACCTAAAATCGCTGCAGTACCCATTGAATAGTTAGTATCCGTCATAGAACTTCCTACATATGCTAGCATTTGAACAAGTAAGAAGGACCAGAATAAAGTCCAAAAATATTTCATTAATAACACCTCGAATCTGCAGAAAATATGTATATTAATAGTAAATTTATATATCCGGTTACATCTTATCATAGCTTCTTCCATTTAGAAAGTGAAATTTCTAGTAAGTTTATTATATTGTTCCATTATTATTATAAGTTTTGCATCATAAAAATTATTTCACGAGTTTAATTTTGTTTAGCTTCAGAGCCTATCGACTAGCGGATGAGCAATACACTTGCACTTTTTAAATTTTTGCCCAATTCAGGAAAAAATAGGCTTCTCTCCTTACATTTTTTTAGCGGTGGAATACATTGTATTGAAATATGACAAATGCCTTTTAGCAATGGTTAAGAAAAAAAGACAAAAAATCATTACCAAATGAGGAGAAATTTTTATGCTTAATGAAACGTTTCAATTTGAACAGCAGTGGTGTATGATTCACTATCCCGAAAAGCCCAATGGCTTTGCTATTTTCATTATTGGTGATCAACAGCATTTTGTAAATGAAAATACAAGTTTTTGGCTTGAAAACAAAGGCAGGGAAAAGATGATAAGTGCCTTTAAGAATGAAGGATATTTAGTCTTTTACTCCAATTTATTTGGTCGAAACTGGGGAAATGACCCAGCGGTTAAACATACATTTCGCTTGTATCAGTACATTATCCGCCAAGAAATATTAAATAATAAAATTCACGTCATAGCGGAAGGAATGGGAGCATTAGTAGCTATTAAACTAATCCCTTTGCTAAAAGAAAATTTGCGTTCCCTTGTACTAATCTCTCCTTGCATATCACTAGAAACACATATCAATCAAGAGAAAAGGAGAAAATTCTTTTTCAAAAAATTATTAAGGGAATTGCACATAGCCTTCAATCAAGAAAAAACAGAATTATTTGAAGGATACGTGGATGAGCATGAATCAGATTTGAAAGAAATGAAGCAAGGTTTATGTGTATTTCAACGCATCGATAATAACAGCTATAAAAACCAATTTGAAAGCCTAAAAGAAATTATGGATCAGCGGGATAGGAGTCAGCGTCCATCAAAATACCATTTTGTTTTAACAGAACATCAGAATAACATGACTAATAAATTGATCGCTTTTTTAAAAGAACAGGAAAACGAATTGTAAGTATTCATGAAAAAGATATGGATGCATACGATACAAGTATAGAGAGAAAGGGGGAATATAATGGAAAGTGCAGTCGTTTGTGGAGCAAAGCATTTTGTTGGATTTGAGATTTGTAAAGAACTTTTAAACCGTGGTTGTAATGTATTGATAATGGATAATGAACAATATTTGGAAAGAAAACATGAGGAAAAATGGTTAGAAATCGGAAGAAATGCTAATTTAATGCAAGTGACAATAGAGGAAATAAGGGATGAAATAAATACTGAGGCAGTTTGTTTTATCCCTTTTATTGATTTTCTATGTCATCTTTCACCTGATAAAATTGATGATTTTGTATATACGGTTGATAATTTGTTACAAATAGAGAAAATTACGGAGTATAACATCATTTATCCAAGCAAGTATCAATATTCATTATCAGATACGAACAGGATTAAATTGGAAAAGGTATTTCGGAAAAATAAAAGAAATA
Source organism: Heyndrickxia sp. FW510-T9 (assembly GCF_058781025.1). NCBI lineage: Bacteria > Bacillati > Bacillota > Bacilli > Caryophanales > Bacillaceae > Heyndrickxia > Heyndrickxia sp. FW510-T9. Next base: position 36,898 of record NZ_JBYSWK010000013.1, read on the forward strand.
TAAAACTGGTAGAATTTTATGTACCGACTTTATATGGTCCGTGGCAACCTAACATTTATTTGTTTCAGCAATTAATTGAAGGTAAGCCTTCTAGTGATTATCTCGACGATCGACATGATGCTATTTTCGTTGAAGATGCTGTAAAGCAAATTATAGCTGGAACAAAACAATCGGAAAATGAACAAAGGATATTATTAAAAAATATTCACTCAGATATTTGGAAGAAATGTATCCAATATTTAGATGATACCTTTTCTATACCTGAGACAAATAGCGATCTTCTAAATAGTGATATACAAATAAAGACAGTTAAAGAAAAGCATTCTTATCAGGAAGGATTAACTTTACAATTGGAGTGTTTCAAACGATTTCAGGAATAACTCTTCCCAACAAGGGGGTTGCAGGGTAGAATAAAGTGGAAATAGTTTTTGCGAATGCAAAAAATTAGGCGATATTGCAGGAGGAATAGTACATAATGAACCAAGAAAAATCGATGGAATTTATGCAAATAGCGATGAAATACTTGCCTGAAGCAAAAGCAAAGCTGGATGAAGCAGGAATTGAGTTGTCTTTTGAAATGTTGTCCCCTTTTATGGAGTTATTTACGAATGTAATGAACGAAGCGTACGAATTAGGAAAAAAAGATGCATTAAAGACCAATGAATAAAGGCTCTTTTTGTAAACTTTGTTGTTTTTAATAGCATAAGTAAAGATAAAAAATCAGCTAATAGATGCTGATTTTTTTATTAGACTTTGGCTAGCTAATTTCTGCACGTAAACTACCTCACTGTGTTTCCTAAATCTTGCATCGAAGACTACGAAGGTGAAATTGGGAGTACAAATTTAACTCGGAGAAATTACATTTCAAATTTCACTCATCCGTACGCAGATATGCAAGGCGCCTACGCATTGCGTATTAGTCTTTATCTTTCTGCATAAAACTTTTAATCAACGGGGAGACTTTTTGAAACATTGGTTTTAATTCATTTAAAGAAACGATCAATTGATCAACATGTGTCATTAATTCATCGATATTTACATTGCTTAAATGTTTATTATTGAGAATACTATCTAACAACCCATCCGAAGGAGTGGGTTGATTTGCTTCACCCTGGCTTTGATTTTGACTATCATTCCGCATTAGACGATTCCTATTACCAAAAAACATATTATCGAATGGATGGACTTGTCGAGTATTATTTTCTTGTTTTTGATCTTGCTGCAGTTGTTGTCCCATTTCCTCTCCATTCTGGTTAAGTTCTTCTTCATTCATCAATAGAACACCTCCTGTCATGATACGATATGCATATTTGGGTATTGGAGAATAGACGATTGTCATATAATTGTAACTTATTGCTGTTTTTACATTTATTGCTTATAATCCAAAAGCGATTTTAACCTGTTGATTTTCTTCAATAGTTATGAATCCTAGGCTAGTTTGGTTTCGGGGCATCTTTTCTTATAGAGTTTAATCTTTATTAACCTAAATAAGGTTGTTACCTTGATTCTCGTATAAAAAAGCAACAAAGTATAAGAAGCATTACTTAAACGTATGAAGTGACAAAAAAAGGTCAGCCTGTTATAATTAGCAGCAGGTCATAATAATTGATACTTAGTTTATCGTTAGGAAATTATAAAATTTCACACAGTGGATAACCTTTTATAAAAAGTTGTCTACGTCTAGCTACAGCGCCTATCGGCTAGCGGATTTGTTTATCTTGCTACTTTTTTAACGATTCTAATAACCAAATGGAATAACAAATAGTGTAGACGAAAAAATTTTTATTTTGCAGAAAGAAGGGAAGGCAACATGAATGCTGGAATTATTGGAATTGGTAAATATACTCCAGATAAGGTATTAACGAATTTGGACTTAGAAAAAATGGTGGACACCTCAGATGAATGGATTCGTACGCGGACTGGAATAGAAGAGCGTCGTATTGCTGCTGATGATATGAATACTTCGGATATGGCATATGAAGCTGCCTTAAAGGCATTAGAAAATGCAAACTTAACCGCAGAAGACCTTGATCTTATCTTAGTAGGTACCGTCACGCCAGATATGCCTTTCCCATCTGTCGCATGCCTCCTTCAAGATCGCCTTGGTGCAACGAATGCGGCAGCAATGGATATCAGCGCGGCATGTTCAGGATTTATGTATGGGGTTGTTACGGCAAAGCAATTTATTGATACTAATACATATAAACATGTATTGGTGATTGGGGTTGAAAAGCTTTCCAAAATAACAAATTGGGAAGACCGTAATACAGCAGTTCTATTTGGTGATGGTGCAGGTGCGGCAATTATTGGTCCCGTTTCAGAAGGAAGAGGGATACTATCATTTGACTTAGGTGCTGCAGGTGTTGGTGCAAAGCATTTATTTGAAGATGAGCATGGGCATATTAATATGAATGGTCGAGAAGTATTTAAGTTTGCTGTTCGACAAATGGGAGAATCTAGTATTAAAGTAATAGAGAAGGCTGGATTAAAGAAAGAGGATGTAGATTTCCTTATTCCACATCAAGCAAACATTCGTATTATGGAATCTTCTAGGCAACGCTTGGAACTTCCTATTGAAAAAATGTCTAAAACAGTTCATAAATATGGTAATACCTCTTCCGCATCTATACCTATTTCTCTTGTGGAGGATGTTGAGGATGGAAGAATTAAAGAAGATGATATAGTAGTACTTGTTGGTTTTGGCGGCGGCCTTACATGGGGTGCGATTGCCTTAAGATGGGGAAGATAATAAGAAGATTAGAATAATTATTAAATTAAACATTTAAAAACAATCTTCTTGTTTTTGATGAAAAGGAGATGGAATAAAATGAATAATCGACGTGTTGTTGTAACTGGACTTGGAGCTGTAACTCCTCTAGGAAATGATGTAGAGACGTCTTGGAAAAACATTTTGGAAGGAAAATCAGGAGTTGGTCCGTTAACAAGGGTAAATCCTGATGATTATCCTGCGAAGGTTGCGGCTGAAGTAAAAGATTTTGATATCGAACAATATATTGAGAAAAAAGAAGCTAGAAAAATGGACCGTTTTACGCATTATGCACTTGCAGCGTCTACAATGGCTGTGAAGGATGCGGATTTGACGATAGATGAAGAGAATGCTTCCCGTGTTGGAGTCTGGATTGGTTCTGGAATTGGTGGAATGGAAACATTTGAAAACCAATTTGAGATGTTCCAAAAACGTGGATATCGTCGTGTCAGTCCATTTTTCGTTCCTATGATAATTCCTGACATGGCAGCAGGACAAGTGTCTATTTTCCTTGGTGCAAAAGGGATAAATTCTTGTACAGTGACTGCATGTGCTACAGGTACAAATTCTATTGGTGATGCATTTAAAGTGATTCAACGCGGTGATGCAGATGTTATGGTAACGGGCGGTGCCGAAGCTCCGATTACAAGAATGTCTGTAGCTGGATTCTGTGCAAATACAGCACTTTCCAATAATCCGGATCCAAATACAGCAAGCCGTCCATTTGATTTAAACCGTGATGGCTTTGTTATCGGTGAGGGCGCAGGGATTGTTATTTTGGAAGAATTAGAGCATGCATTAGCACGTGGTGCAAAAATCTATGCTGAAATAGTTGGATACGGAGCTACAGGCGATGCACACCATATCACAGCACCTGCTCCTGGTGGGGAAGGTGGTGTCCGAGCGATGAAAATGGCTATTCAGGATGCTGGATTAAACCCAGAGGAAATTGATTATATAAATGCCCATGGAACTAGTACAGAATATAACGATAAATTTGAAACGATGGCGGTAAAGACTGTATTTGGTGACCATGCTTATAAATTACCGATTAGTTCTACAAAATCCATGACTGGACACCTATTAGGTGCAGCAGGTGGAGTGGAAGCGATATTCTCGGTCTTAGCTATTAAAGATGGAATACTACCACCAACTATAAATATTGAAACACCAGATCCTGAATGTGATTTAGATTACATTCCAAATGAGGCGAGAAAGCAAGAAATTACCAGTGCCATGAGTAATTCACTTGGATTTGGCGGTCATAATGCCACCATTATTTTCAAGAAATTTGAAAAATAAATAGAACTTCTAAAAGAGATAGGTTTTTACTGCCTATCTCTTTTTTTTAGTTATATTCATATACTGTAAGGGATAAGTGAGGTGTTTGAAAAATGGGGTAGTTAGAACAGATAAATGGTTAGATGAATCCTTTAATAATCCCGAAGAATTATGCGGAAAAGCTAGAGGAAGCACTGAAGCAAATAGTGACCGAAGTTTTTATCAATATTTAAAAAGCTTTGGAATGTATCAGCCTTCGTATGTTAATAAAAAAATATTCGAAGCACTAAAAGAAGGGGAGTACTGGAGTAAAGTAAATAAAATATATGAAAAATACCGTAAATTGTGGAATGGACCTGAGGTAACTGTCTATATTTTCCCGATTAATGGAATAAATCGTCCATTTTTGAGACAAACAAATGGTAAATCTGGTGTTACATTCGAAAAAACTCTTTATTTATTTCTTTCCCCACTCTCAGATCTAAAGGAATTAGAAGCACTTTTTGTCCATGAATACCATCATGCTACAAGGATGCACTTACTAAAAAAAAGACCTCTAGACTACACATTATTAGATTCATTGATACTAGAAGGATTAGCCGAACAAGCGGTAGAAGAGTATTGTGGAGTAAAATACCTTGCCGAATGGACTAGAGGCTATTCAGAAAGGCAATTACAGCGTTTTTGGAATAGTGATTTTAAAGAACGGTTAACCATTAACAGAAGAAATTGGATGCATGATGATCTTCTTTTTGGTAGAAAATTTGTACCAAGAATGATGGGCTATGCGCTTGGGTACAAAATCATTTCAGAGTATAAAAAGGACCATCCATTTTCTATTGAAAAAACATTATCCATACCTTCTGATTCATTTCTTATCGACGGTTTTTTAGAGTAATTCAAGCACAGTATTCATACTGTGTTTTTTCATGCAAATTTATCATTTACTATCAAATATAATAGTGAAAGGAATAATTTAACTAATGGCTGCCTATACTGTTTGATAAACAGTTATGAAGCGAGGGGTTATCAAATGCTGTATCTTCATGATGTATGGGTGAATTGGTTTGAAGGGGAAGAGAATGGATATAATGTTTGTCATTTTCACGAGTGGCGTCGTAATGATGTTATTGAACTATTAGATCAAGTTCCGCTCTTACTAATTGAATCTGTATTATTTGATTACATAGAAAATGATTTAGGTGAGCTTCCTCAAGGCTTACGTAATGATATTTATCAAAAAGCATATTTGCGAAAAAACCATGAAAGAATTCAGGTTGATTATTGTTTTGTTGTAACGGATGGTAAAGGTATTATGGCAGTGGACACGATCGGATATCAAATACCAATTCGAAAAAGCCGTTTAATACCAAGGCAAGAACAGCTTGTATATGATATGATTCAAGATCATGAACCAATAGCTTATAAATTTGAAATAAAGAAAAATGAAAAGGGATACCATATTCTTTCACCAGAGCCATTATTAATGAATGGATTGACAAGGAAGGAAAGACAATTAAAGCAACTGCTATTTATGGCTTTAGATCAGCTGTTTTCTACTAAAAATACTGCAGAGATCCGTTATTGGTATACGGAATGGGCACCAGAATGTTATCAAGAAATACAAGATATGAAATTTGAATCAGTTTGGGAGAGACTTTTTACAGAGGTAAAAAACGGATGGTCAGAAAAGCATGCAAATCTATGTGAAAATCTTATAAAAGGACAACCTTTTTTTGAAAAGCTTTGGGAGATGGAGAATGGATCTAAGAGTGAACTAATGTGAGGGAAAAAGAAAAGAACTGGAGCCCCAGTTCTTTTTTTTACTATTTTCGGTTTAAATCAATAATGCTGCAATGGTTCTTTTACTTACCGTTTTCTGCCGAGCCCCATAGCATTTTCCATTTTCTTAAGCATTTTATTTGCCGTAGCATTTGCTTTCACAGCACCCATATCCAAAATATCGTCCAATTCCTTTGAATCTATTAACGAATAATATTTTTCTTGAATAGGTGTTAATGCTTCGATTACTACGTTTGCCAAGTCAGACTTAAAATCACCATATCCTTTACCAACATATTTTTCTTCTATTTCGTTAATAGACAGACCACTTAAGATAGAGTAGATAGAAAGAAGATTTGAAATACCAGCTTTATTTTCCTTATCGTATTTAACATTGCCTTCAGAATCCGTAACAGAGCTTTTAATCTTCTTTTCAATTGTTTTAGCATCATCAAGTATGGAAATAAATGCTTTTGTATTTGGGTCCGATTTGCTCATTTTCTTCATTGGATCCTGTAATGACATGATTCTTGCTCCTACTTTCGGTATGCTCACCTCTGGAATAGTGAATATGTCATTATATTTTTTATTAAATCTTTCTGCTAAATCTCTCGTTAATTCCATATGCTGCTTCTGATCTTCCCCGACCGGTACTAAATCCGTTCCGTATAGGAGAATATCAGCAGCCATTAACGGCGGATATGTTAATAGTCCTGCAGAAACGGCTTCTTTTCCAGCTGATTTATCCTTAAATTGTGTCATTCTTTCCAGCTCACCTATGTAGGCAACACATTGAAGCATCCAGCCTGCTTGAGCATGTGCAGGTACTTCTGATTGAATAAAAAGTGTGACCTTATTCGGGTCTATTCCAACTGCCAAATACAAAGCAGCTAGACTTTTGATGTTTTTTCTTAGGTTTAAACGATCTTGTGGGACGGTAATAGCATGCTCGTCTACGATGCAAAAATAGCAATTATACTCTTCTTGTAATTCAACAAATTGTTTTAATGCCCCAATATAGTTGCCAAGGGTTATCGTACCGCTAGGCTGTATACCTGAAAATATAGTTTTCATGTGAATTCCTCCAAGTGTTAAAGATTATATACTTTGTAATAAAGGATTAACGCTAGAGACATGAGGAGTATCATGACTAAAGCATTGATTAGCACTGGTAAGTAATTAAATGTGATAATTTCTGATAATGGCCTCATTTCCTCCAAGTCTTCCCCAGCTAATTTATTTTTATTAAATACACGTCGGAACCCTTCAGCTGTTACATCAAAAAATCCTGTATTTAGAAGAAAGACTGAAACGGTAATAAATAAAAGAATACTACCAATTATGAAGGAAATATTTATATATTGTAGCAATCCAATTGTATGGTATTTAATAAAGGATATCAGAAACACTATTATTTGTGAGGGGAAAAACCACCAAATAATTTTTTTAATCAAAAATATCACCTCTTAAGTATAGCTTCGGCATCTCTTCCTAAAAAGGTTATTCACTCATATACAAATAAAGATAATTAATAGGGTTCAATCTACTATAGCAACTTAGTATAAGAAAAGAGCCATATTAAAAGAATAAATAGTATACAGCAAATAATCAACTAAGGAGGTGAAAAGTATAAAATAAGATAATTACACTATTTCAGAAAAGTATAATTAGTGTGAAAACAATACAAAAATCCCACATATATTGGTAAATTCGTTGATGAAAATATTTTGAATTTTATTTTTTTATGATAATTAAATAAAAAATAATGTACAAACTCAAAAAAAAATATATAATAGACAATGTAGAAAGTTTTCAGAAAATAGAAAAAGGGAGGTCCAACATGAGAAAGTCAAAAGGTAAGTTAGGATTATTACTTGCACTATCATTAGTTTTGAGCATGATCCTTGGTGCTTGTGGTAGCAAAAGTAATGATAGCAGCAATGGAAGTTCATCAAAAGGTAATACAAATGCAAAACAAGTTCTAAATCTTATGGAAACGGCCGAAATTCCAACAATGAATACTTATATGGCAGAAGACGCTGCATCATATACTGTGATGAACCAAGTATTCGAAGGATTAATGAGACTTGATCAAGACAACAAACCTACACTTGGTATGGCTGCTGAAGAGCCAACTGCAAATGCAGATCAGACTGTATGGACTTTTAAACTACGTGATGCACAATGGTCTAATGGTGACCCTGTAACAGCTAACGATTTCGTATATTCTTGGAGACAAGCTATCGACCCTAAGAATGCTTCACCATACGGGGCATATATGATGGGTGGCGTTATCAAAAACGCAACTGAAATCGGTGCTAAAAAGATGAGCCCTGATAAATTAGGAGTTAAAGCACTAGATGATAAAACTCTAGAAGTTACATTAGTGCATCCTATCAACTATTTCGAGTCATTAATGACATTCCCGTTATTCTATCCATTAGATCAAAAATATGTTGAATCTAAAGGCAAAGATTACGCTTCTAACAGCGATAACATGGTTTACAACGGACCGTTTACTTTAACAAAATGGAACGGAACTGGTGAATCTTGGACATATGTTAAAAATCCAACATATTGGGATAAAGATTCTGTAAAACTTTCTCAAATTAATGTTAATGTTGTAAAAGACCCTGGAACAGTGGTGAATCTTTATGAAACAAACCAACTAGATTGGGGAATCTTGAGCGGTGAATATGCAGCTCAATACAAAAGCGATGCAGACTACAAAACGTTACCAGAACCAACAGTGTTCTATTTGAAATTAAATCAAGAACGTTTAAAACAAAAAACAATTCTTTCTAACGTAAATATTCGTAAAGCGATTGCAATGGCATTTGATAAAGAATCAATGGCAACTAATATTCTTGCAAACGGTTCAATCGCAACTTATGGACTATATCCAAAAGATTTCTTAAAAGACCCATCAAATGGGGAAGATGTTCGTAAAGAAAACGGCGATTTCCTAAAATATGATGCAAAAGCAGCAACAGATCTTTGGAAAAAAGGTTTGAAAGAAGAAGGAAAGTCTAATGTGACACTAGAATTACTAAGTGGTGACACTGACCTTTCTAAGAAAATGGATGAATATCTCAAAGGCCAGTTAGAAAAGAATCTTCCAGGCTTAACAATCAAATTAAAAGAACCACCATTTAAAGTACGTCTAGATCTTGATCAAAAACAAGATTATGATATCGAATTTGCTGGTTGGGGTCCTGACTACCAAGACATGTACACATTCTCTAATCTTTTCGTTACTGGTAGTGACCAAAACAAAATGGGTTACTCAGATCCTGAATATGATAAGTTAGTAAATGATGCATATACAAAACTTGGTAAGGGAGTTACTCCTGAACAATATACAAAAATGCAATTAGAAGCAGAAAAAATTCTTATTGATAAAGATGCAGCAATTGCTCCAGTATATCAAAGAGCACTTGCAGTATTACAAAAGCCTTATGTAAAAGGTATTGTAAAACATCCATTTGGTCCTGATTACAGCTACAAATGGGCATCTGTTGAAAAGTAAAATTTAACTAACTAGTACAGTTGGGAAAGAGAGTATATAAACAAATGTACTCTCTTTTTCCCTGTAATCAAATTGTCGAACTTTGACGAATATTTTATAATTTGAGTTTTTAGGAGGTGCTGTAATGGCGAAATATATTTTACAACGCGTTATTTATATGATTATTACAATATTTCTCATCGCTTCTATTACCTTTTTCCTCATGAAGCTATTGCCGGGAACTCCTTTTACCGCTCAGTCGAAATTATCGCCTGAACAGATTCACATTATGAATGAGAAATACGGATTAAACGATCCTGTACCTGTACAATATGCTCATTACATGATGAATTTGTTAAAAGGAGACTTAGGTACTTCTTTCCAATTTGATAACCGCGATGTTTCCACCCTTATAGCTGAACGAATTGGACCATCCGCAACACTAGGTATTGAGGCATTAGTTTTTGGTTCTATTGTCGGTATACTTTTAGGTGTAATAGCTGCATTAAAGCAAAATACTTGGCTGGATTATGGAAGCACTTTTATCGCTGTCCTTGGAAAATCGATACCATCCTTCGTTTTCGCTGCAGTGCTTCAATATTATGTAGGTGTTAAATTACAATGGTTGCCAGTAGCTTATTGGAATGGATTTTCCTATACGATTCTGCCTTCCATCGCCTTAGCAATGTTTCCAATTGCGATAGCAGCAAGGTTTATGAGAACAGAAATGATTGATGTTTTAAGCTCGGATTATATCGTATTAGCAAAAGCAAAGGGAGCAAATTCTTTTGAAATTGCTTTCAAACATGGTTTTAGAAATGCATTAATACCTTTAATTACAGTTATGGGACCACTTGCTGTCGGTTTAATGACTGGTTCACTTGTAATTGAAAATATTTTTGCTATTCCGGGAATTGGATATCAGTTCGTACAAGCTATTATTGTAAACGACTTTGGAATCATCATGGGTACTACTTTACTTTTTGCAGTTATGCTAATTGTAATCATTTTAGTAGTTGATTTACTGTATGGAGTAATTGACCCGCGTATCCGTTTATCGGGAGGGAAAAAGTAATGATAGTGGAAGAAAAAATATCACCTGAGAAATTCAAACCCGCCCATATTGATGCAGCAAAAGGCGAAGTCATTGAGAAACCAAGCCTTAACTTTTGGCAAGATGCATGGCTCCGTGTTCGCAAAAATAAAGGTGCTATCGTAAGTATGGTGGTGCTGGTTCTTATAATCATCATGGCTTTTGTTGGCCCACATATTAATCACTATGGATTTAATGATCAAAATCCAGCAAAGAACAACTTGCCACCTCGTATTCCCGGGCTTGAGAAGTTAGGTATCTTTGATGGAACGCAAACAGTTGGCGGACATAAAGTAAATGTTTATGAACAAAAAGGCGTTAAAGAAAATTACTGGTTTGGAACAGACTCATTAGGTCGTGACCTTTTCACACGTGTTTGGAAAGGAACCCAAATTTCTTTATATATAGGATTTCTAGCTGCAGCTATTAATATGGTTATTGGTGTTGCATACGGGGCTATTTCAGGTTATTATGGCGGCAGAGTAGATAATATTATGCAAAGGATTATTGAAATATTATCTGGTATTCCGGATTTAGTTGTCGTAATCTTAATGATTTTAATACTTCAGCCGGGTATTTTGTCCATTACAATTGCATTGACAATAACCGGGTGGGTTGGTATGGCTCGGGTTGTTCGTGGGCAAATATTGAAATTAAAATCGCAAGAGTATGTATTGGCAGCCAAAACATTAGGTGCCAAAAACGGGACGATTATTTTTAAACATTTGATTCCAAACATGGCCAGTGTCATTATCATAAATACAATGTTCATCATTCCAAGTGCGATATTTTTTGAATCATTCTTAAGCTTTATTAGTCTTGGACTTCAAGCACCGCAAGCATCATTAGGAACGCTAATCGAAGATGGCTATAAAGTGCTGAGATTCCTGCCTTATCAAATGTTATTCCCAGGTGCTATCTTAAGTTTAACAATGATTGCATTTAATTTATTGGCCGATGGTCTTCGTGATGCACTAGATCCGAAGATGCGTGATTAAAAGTGAGGTGAAACAAATGGGTAAAGTATTAGAAGTAAATGATCTTCATATCTCATTCCACACATTTGCAGGTGAGGTTCAAGCGATTCGTGGAGTGAATTTCGAATTAAACGAGGGTGAGACCCTAGCTATTGTAGGTGAATCAGGTTCTGGTAAGTCTGTTACGACAAAGACAATTATGAGATTATTACCTGCACACAATTCCGAAATTAAATCGGGTGAGATATTTTTTGACGGTAAGGATATTGCAAAGTTATCTGAAAAAGAAATGCAAAAAATAAGAGGGAAAGAAATATCAATGATTTTCCAGGATCCAATGACATCGTTAAATCCAACGATGACAGTTGGAAAACAAATCATGGAACCGTTACTAAAGCATCAAAACTTAAGCAAGCATGAAGCAAAGAAGCGTGTAATTGAACTCTTGAAATTGGTTGGTATACCAAAGGCGGAGTTGCGTTTTAAACAATATCCACATCAATTTTCAGGTGGGATGAGACAGCGTGTTGTTATTGCAATTGCATTGGCATGTAATCCAAAGATTCTTATTGCGGATGAGCCTACTACAGCACTAGATGTTACGATTCAAGCACAAATTCTAGAGCTAATGAAGGATTTGCAAAATAAAATTAACACTTCCATCATCTTTATTACCCATGATTTAGGGGTAGTTGCTAATGTTGCCGATCGCGTTGCGGTTATGTATGGCGGTAAGATTGTCGAAGTTGGTACAGTTGATGAAATTTTTTATAATCCTCAGCATCCATATACTTGGGGCTTAATAAGTTCAATGCCAAGCTTGGATACTGAAGATGAAGAGTTATATGCAATACCAGGAACACCTCCAGATCTATTGCATCCACCAATTGGAGATGCTTTTGCACCTCGTAACGAATATGCGATGGAGATAGACTTGGAAAAACAACCACCAATGTTTAAGATTTCTGATACACATTATGCTGCTACATGGCTATTGCACCCTGATGCTCCAAAGGTAGAACCACCAGAAGCGGTGAAAAAGCGCATGCGTAAATATAATAATCAGACAGATACCACTCCGAATAAGGAGGAAGTAAAAAATGTCTAGTAAAGAAAAATTATTAGAGATAAAAAATTTAAAGCAATATTTTAATAATGGAAAGTCAAATGAAGTTAAAGCGATTGATGATATTTCATTTGATATTTATAAAGGTGAAACATTAGGGCTTGTTGGTGAATCTGGTTGCGGGAAGTCCACAACCGGAAGAACGATAATCCGTTTATATAATGCAACAGGTGGAGAAGTATTATTTAATGGTGAAAATGTTCATGCAAAAAAATCTCGAGCTGAATTAAAAAAATTCAATCAGAAAATGCAAATGATTTTTCAGGATCCCCAAGCATCCTTAAATCCGCGAATGAAGGTTGCAGACATAATTGCAGAAGGTATTGACATTCACGGATTAGCCAAGTCCAAAAAAGATAGAATGGAAAGAGTATATCAATTGCTGGAAACAGTAGGTTTGAATCGTGAGCATGCAAATCGTTATCCACATGAATTTAGTGGTGGACAGAGACAGCGTATCGGAATTGCAAGAGCGTTAGCCGTAGAGCCTCAATTTATTATTGCGGACGAACCAATTTCTGCTTTGGACGTATCAATCCAAGCTCAGGTTGTCAACTTGCTGAAAAAACTTCAAAAAGAAAAAGGGCTTACTTATCTGTTTATTGCTCATGATCTTTCGATGGTCAAATATATTAGTGATCGTATTGGAGTAATGTATTTTGGGAAATTAGTTGAATTAGCACCAGCTGATGATCTATATAAAAACCCATTACATCCATATACACAATCATTACTTTCAGCAATACCGCTTCCGGATCCCGATTATGAGCGTTCTCGTATTAGAAAAACATATGATCCACAAATTCACCAATATGCGGAAGGTGAAGAAGTGAAAATGCGAGAAATATCACCAGGACATTTTGTTAATTGCTCAGAGAAGGAAATGAAACAATATAAAAGTATATACAAATAAAAAAAATCGATCCTTTCGGATCGATTTTTTTTTAAAAATATACACCATTTCTCCGTAGTTTTTCTTTTTGTCTAGCTCCAACGCCTATCGGCTAGCGGATTTCTGCGTCTTCTCCCTATGATAAGTCAACATCTACTCGTCCCTCGCCGTGTTTCCTAAATCTTGCGTCGAAGATTACGAAATCCGTACGCCGATGAGCAAGGCGCTTCCGCTTTTCTTTTTCCCGGGAAATTTCGACAATTTTCATAAATTAAATGAGAGTGAGAATCAGTTTAAGGAAATTTTAATATTTAAGATATATAATGTGTTTAACGAAGTACAAAAGGGGGCATAGAAATGTAAAGCAATTCACAGAAAAGTCATGTTTACACGATGCTCACATCAATTTTTCAAAAGATATATTCATGGAACTTCAAATAGTGTATAATACATAATATAGATTTTCTAATTAAACTAATTTTAATCTAGAATGGTTACCATTATTGGTATCATTAAAAAATATAAGGAGTGTGAATGATATATGGTAACATTATACACTTCACCAAGTTGTACATCATGTAGAAAAGCAAGGAATTGGCTTGAAGAAAATAATATTTCATATAAAGAACGTAATATTTTCTCGGAACCACTTAGTTTAGAGGAAATTAAAGAAATTCTTAGAATGACAGAAGATGGTACAGATGAAGTTATTTCAACTCGTTCTAAAACATTTCAAAAATTAAATGTTGATTTAGAGACATTACCATTACCTGATTTATTCAATTTAATTCAACAAAATCCAGGATTACTAAGAAGACCTATAATTTTGGATGAAAAGAGACTACAAGTTGGGTATAATGAAGATGAAATCAGAAGATTTTTACCTCGTAAGGTTAGAACTTATCAACTTCAAGAGGCAAGAAAGCTTGTCAATTGATAAATTAAATAAATTATTTGCTAATAATAACGCCTTCTATTCAATATGAATAAAGGCGTTTTCTATGTAAAAGAAACAAATTATGAGCGTTCAGTAATTTTGGCAATTTGCTTACGCTTTATAATTATTTTTCCCTCATAAGGATTTGTTCAAGCAAACCACCTAATATTAATGTTTGTAAGTGAATTTTGATCGATTAAGAACAAATTATTCTAGACCTTCAATTGCTCATAAATATTTTAATTTAAATCCATTTTTGTGACCTTTTATCTTGAAAATTTTCTGAATTTCCGTTAAAATAAGCAGAATAACAATTAATAGTGTTCAATAGGTAAGACTGTTTTCACAATGATTGTTTAAAATCCTAAAGCCGATTTTAACTTGTTGCTTTTCGTCAATTGTTATACTTCCTAATTAGGCTTGATTTCGGGGTATCTTTTCTTACCAAGTTTATTCATCTTTATCCCAAATAAGGTTATAACCTAGAATTTTGTATAAAAAAAAGTTTAAGAAAAGAGCCATAGGTAAATGTGGATTTTGAAAAAATGGAAGTATTTTTATTTCCATTTATCACACTTTTGTCATAGAATAAGAGTACAAGGTGTAAACAATTATATCTCATATCATACACAAACTTTATCAGGAAAGATGTCCGTTCAACACTTTTAAATAGAAGGGAGAGTTGATGTATGGATATCGAAAGAATTAATGAAAATACCGTTAAATTTTATATATCATATATGGATATTGAAGAAAGAGGCTTCGATCGTGAAGAAATTTGGTATAATCGCGAAAGAAGCGAGGAATTATTCTGGGAGATGATGGATGAAATCCATCATGAAGAAGAATTTGTACCAGAAGGTCCACTCTGGATTCAAGTGCAGGCAATGGAGAAAGGATTAGAAGTACTTGTTACAAAGGCTCAGCTCTCAATAGATGGTCAAAGGTTTGAACTTCCTATTCCAGAGGATAAATTAAAGGACTTTCCGATTAATGAGCAAATTGAAGAATTTTTAGATGAACATTTCCAATCTAGACCATTGCAGGAAAATGAAGATGATTTATTAGAATTCATGGTTGCTTTTAAGGATTTTGAAGATGTCATTTCTTTATCAAAAAGAAATGGTCTTGATAGCATTAAGACCAAACTGTTTTCTTACAATAATAAATATTATTTATATGTTGAATTTACGGATGAATTATTCGAGGAAGAAGATATAGATAATATTCTAAGTATATTACTTGAATACGGAGAGGAATCTCCTTATACCGTACATCGTTTAGAAGAATACGGAAATATAATTATTGACCGTAATGTATTTGCAAAAATAAATGAATACTTTAAGTGAAATCCGGTTTGATTAAAAATCGGATTTTTTTATTTTTTGGGACACAAAAATCGCACAGAAGCTATTAATTCCACTGGAGGATCCTTTTTACAGTTGTAACAAGTGGCGCGAAAGGAGAATCATTTTTTTTTTATTGATTTAACTTTTTGACATTTTATAAAGGAATTTATGAATGGATATGGAATATAGAGAAGAAAGGAGGGATGTTATGCTAACCGCAATAACAAATGAAGGAAAATTGTATAATTTAGCGGGCTGTAATAACATGCATTATTTAGGTAATTTAAAAAAGAAAGTACAATTTTATTGCCCTGTTTGTAAGGAACAAGTAATATTAAGAGCTGGAAGTCACAAAATAGCCCATTTCTCCCATCAAAAATCTTCTAGCTGTGCAACTTTAACAGAACCGGAAAGTTTTCAACATATGCAAGGTAAAAAAGATTTATATTTATGGCTAATGAAACAAGGATTTAAGGTTTACTTGGAAAAGTATTTACCAAAAATAAAACAACGGCCTGATATCTTGCTCGTTAAAAATGGGCAATGGTTTACGATTGAATACCAATGCTCACCTATTCCATTAAAATTATTGGAACAACGTACAAATGGATATCGTTCATCTAATATTACTCCAATATGGATTATAGGGGGGTATCCCTTTCAAAGAAAAAAAGAGGCATTGTTTCAAATAAGTGATTTTCATTGGTCCTTCATTCAAGCAAGTGAAAAATATGGACTCACCTTAATTAGTTACACACCAGATACGAAGAACTTCCACTATTTAAGTAATATATCTCCGATTTCTTCAAGGAAAATTCAAGCAAATTATAAAAAAATTCCTCTCAGTAATATGACATTTCCTATTTACATTTCAAATTCTCTTAAGCAACAGCAGAGTGCAGATGCATACTGGTTCTTACAAAAGCGTAAATGGCTACAGCACAAAATTATATATGGTAAGACGTTTCAAGAACCATTTCTTCTAGCTTTATATGAATGTAATTGCCACCCACTTTTGTTGCCGCCAGTAATTGGATTACCGGTAGCATATATGGGGGTTTGTAAAACCCATCCCTCCGTCTGGCAATTTTATATTTGGAAAGAATGTTTCCGATTTTTAAAAGTTGGAGATAAAGTAGTGTTCGACGAAGTTCGTAACGCAATTCGGAATAAGATTAAGAGCCGTGATATACAATTCAGAAGCCTTCCCTTTGTATCCAATACTTATCATAACAGAATGATTTATATGTATTTACAAGAGCTTGTTCGTTTCTCATATATAAAGGAGATTAAGAAAGGGACATTTGTACTGCATAAAACAATAAGCTTTCCAAAGAATATGGAAGAAGTCCTCTTATTTGAAAAAAAATTTCTTCATGATTTAGGTGATAAATGAAGTTCAATAGCAGGAATATTATAAAAAGAAAGCGAATAAATTAAGTGGTAAAGTTTATTCGTAGTATGAAAAAAGGAGGAACAGAATATGACAAATGAAACAGCAACTATTAACTCATTGCCTATCAGAAAAGAAGTAGCTAAGGAATTAACATGGCGATTGGAAGATATTTTTGCAACAGATGAAGCTTGGGAACAAGAATATAAGGAAGTAAAAGAATTAACGGGTGATGCTCCGAAATTTCAAGGAAAACTTGGGGAAAGTGCAAATGATTTATTAGCAGTACTAAATTTTCAAGATAATGTCTTTGAAAGACTAAGTAAATTATATACATATGCACATATGCGCTATGACCAAGATACGACCAATTCCTTCTACCAAGGATTAGATAGTCGTATGAAGAGTCTATATGCAGAGACAGCTAGCTTATTTGCATATGTGGTTCCTGAAATTCTTTCGATTGATGAAGAAAAATTGAAGGAATATCTTAATGAAAACAAAGATTTACAGTTGTACAAACACTCTTTGGAGGAAATCAATCTTCAGCGTCCACATGTTTTATCGGCGGAGCAAGAGGCACTACTTGCAAGTGCATCAGAGGTGCTGAATGCATCTAGTAACACATTTGGAATGCTAAATAATGCAGATTTAGAATTCCCTACTATTAAGGATGAAAGTGGCGACGAAGTTCAAGTAACACATGGACGTTTTTCTCGTTTTCTAGAGAGTGCGGATCAAAGGGTCAGACACGATGCATTCAAAGTAGTTTATGACACATATGGTAAATTCCAAAATACTTTTTCCAGCACATTAAGCGGACAAGTAAAGAAGGATAATTTTAATGCAAAAGTCCGCAATTATGATTCTGCTAGACATGCCGCATTATCCAATAATAATATTCCAGAAAGCGTGTATGACAATCTTGTTAATACGGTAAACAAAAACCTTCACCTTTTACATAAATACGTAAAGCTACGTAAAAAAGTTTTAGGTGTTGATGAATTGCATATGTATGATCTATATACACCACTTGTAAAAGAAGTAGAAATGAAAATACCTTATGAGGAAGCAAAGGATATTGTGTTAAAAGGACTTGCGCCTCTAGGGGAAGAATACTGCGATGTTTTACAAGAAGGATTTGAAAATCGCTGGGTAGATGTTGTAGAGAACAAAGGAAAGCGCAGTGGCGCATATTCTTCCGGAACTTATGGAACGAATCCATATATTTTGATGAACTGGCAGGACAATGTGAACAATCTATATACACTTGCACATGAATTTGGGCACAGTGTCCATAGTTACTATACTAGAAAAAACCAACCATATCCGTATGGAGATTATTCCATTTTTGTAGCGGAGGTTGCTTCAACTTGTAACGAGGCTCTTTTAAATGATTATTTACTTAAAACCATTGATGACGAGAAGAAAAGAATATATTTATTGAATCATTATTTGGAAGGTTTCCGTGCAACTGTCTTCCGCCAAACCATGTTTGCTGAGTTTGAGCATTTAATTCATCAGAAAGACCAAAACGGAGAAGCTCTCACTGCAGAACTTTTCACAAAAGAATACTATGAATTAAATAAAAGATATTTCGGTGAAGAGGACATCGTTATTGATGAAGAAATTGGCTTAGAGTGGTCTCGAATTCCGCATTTTTATTACAATTACTATGTATATCAGTATGCAACAGGATTCAGTGCTGCAACTGCGTTAAGTTCACAAATTTTAAGTGAAGGTGAACCTGCTGTTGAACGTTATCTTGGATTTTTAAAGGCGGGAAGCTCTGATTATCCAATTGAAGTTCTTAAGAAAGCCGGTGTCGATATGACATCAGCAGAACCAATTGAGGCGGCACTTAAAGTGTTTGAAGAAAAACTAGAAGAATTAGAACAGCTACTATCATAAAAAAACTAGCCAGGCTTTTTTGCCTGGCTAATTTAATTAAGTTGGTTCGTATTAATTGTTTCTTTTCGTACTTAGTTTAGATTCGTATCATGGTTAGTTTCGAGGCATATTTTCTTATTATGTTGCCTAATTCTGAAGGAGAAAATCATTAGATTTTCTCCTATAATAATGCATAAGAGAAGAGCCTTTAATGGAAACCTCGAAATGTATTTCGATTGTTTAGATATACTAACAATAAAAATAATGAAAGAAACAAGATAGGGGAGGTTATGATGATCGGAATAAGCTTCATTAACCCAAGAATATTGAAACAGAAGCTAAAGAAAATAAAAACGATAAGAAAGAAAAGAGTGTACTTCTTCATGTTTGATTCACCTTTCAAAAATGTTTTGGTACATGTTTCTAAAGAAGATTATATTCATCCTATCAGCTTACTATAACAGGTATTTGACAATATTGTGAAAGAATTAACAAACACCTTGCATATACATGCTTTAACGTGCTATAGTTTAGAAGTGAAGTTGATCACAAGCAAACATATACCCCTTTGTTTGACCGTGAAAAATTTCTCCCATCCCCTTTGTTCGTGTTGAAAAAGGTCTTGTTATTACAAGGCCTTTTTCTTGTTACATGAAAAAAAGAACTTGGACTTCCAAGTTCTTTTTAATCGTGGCTGTTTTCGTATCAATTGTTGTTTTTCGTCATTTGTAATAAATTCTAAGCTGTGCTTGGTTACGGGGCATCTTTTCTTATAAGGTTTATTCATTTTTTACCCAAATATGGTTGTAACCAAGAGTTCTTGCATGAAAAATCAACAAAGCTTAAGAAAAGAGCCTTAATCGCTAATATATCTCCAAAATGCTCCGTACTTCCCCGAAATTTTTTGAACCTTTTGTTGCAAAACCCACTTTTTTAGTTCTTTTTCTACCTCAGAAATAGACATGTTATACACTACAGCAATTTCTTTCGATGCAACAAGCCCGTAATGCTTTAGAAATCGTTCAATAGGAGGTAGTGCAGCTGGCACAGGTTTATCTCCTAAGAGTTCATAAATAATTTGGACATAAACCTCATAAGGATACAACCCGGTAACTTTTAATCCTTCATCTTCAATATTTTCATTAAAGAAAACTAGAGAAGGAAATTCGGATACTTCCATTTCAGAAACAATTTTGAGATCACATTGAAACGCTTTTGCTGCGCTTGAAGAATGGATATCATTCATAAACTCATCAATATCTAGATTAACACTCTTTGCACATTCGGTTAGAACATCGAGACTAGATACATTCAGCTTCTTTAAAAAACTAATTCTTGAATTTTTCGTAAGAATTGCATACCAGCTCGTTTCCCTTGCAATTCCGCAGCTTTTATAGCTATAGAAGCAATATATGGCGATGAAATTGGATTTTCTAACCAAATATTTCCATCACAAGACATGCCTGTTCTACTAGCTGTTTTCTCCCAAAGCTGTGCCAAAAACTCATGCTTTTTTGCAGTAAGATTTAATGACGAAAGCTTACTGCTCAATACATGTTTTAATCTGAAATAAGTACCGTATTCCAAATATAGCTTTTTAACAATTGGCTCTAATGCCCAGCATTCAGGACAGAGTGGATCGACAAAAATATATATTTCTAAAGGCTTCTTCTCTTGGTTACACGATTGAAGCATATTAACTTCTATTTTGAAATCTTTCAATTTTCTTCACCTATTGCTTTGTCTGGAGTATTGACCATATGCTGCGCGGTAAGAACTAATCGTGAAAAAAATTGCTCACGAATTTGTCCATCTAAATTTACCTCGTCCATTGCAGAACTCATACATGATAACCATGCTTTAGCACGTTTCGGTGTAATTTCATGAGGTAAATGTCTGGCTCGCATCATTGGATGTCCATGTTCATCTGAATAAAAAGTTGGTCCACCTAAAAATTGTGTTAAAAACTGCTTCTGCTTTCTGGCTACCTCAGTTAAATCCTTTGGGAATATGGGGATTAAATCTGGATGTCTTGCCACCCGGTAATAAAAAGCATCAATAAGTTTGCTTAATTTTTCTTCCCCTATGATGTCATACGGTACTATTCGCTTCTCTACCATATGATAGCTCCTTTTACAGTTGAATTATGTATATTTATTTTAGCAATGACCTATTAATAACTCAAACAAATAGCCTTATGATTGTTTTATTTTTTGCAAATATTTAATGGCTATACTTTATTCAGGTAATTCACAAAAAAAATACCGCTGCCCATAAGGCAACGGTAACTATCTTCTATACTAATTGACTTGTAATTTTTTGCACGTAATTTTGTGTTTCTTTAAAGGGGGGAATTCCATTAAAGCGTTCTACATTACCCGGACCAGCATTATATGCCGCTAAAGCTAATTCGATATTACCATCAAAACGATCCATCATGTTTCGTAAATATTTTGATCCTGCATCAATATTTTCGGCTGGGTCAAATATATTTGTCACACCAAGGCTCTTAGCGGTTGATGGCATCAATTGCATCAAACCGGAAGCCCCAGAACTACTAGTAGCCTCTGGATTAAAATTAGATTCCTGTTGAATGACAGATTTAATTAAATTCTCAGGAAGATTATATTTACTTGCCGCATTTTTTATTATTTCATCTAGATCCTTAGGAATTGTTACATTACTTGAACTTGTGTTTATCAAAGAAAGTGTATTTAGATCCATCGGTAATGATGTTAATCCAGTTTCAAAGTCTGTATTTGATTCTGTATTCCCGCTTATACTTTGTAATGCACTAGCTAATAGCTCCTGGAATAAAGAACTGCTATTATTGTTTTCTGGCGAGACAGATGTGTTTGTAGAGGATAAATTTTGTAAAGCCTGTAGCTCAATCAGTGTTTTAATCTGGTTTACATTCATGATCCATGATCGCTCCCAAATATATTATTTTACAGAATCTTATCTTTCAAGATTTTTATATTCTCGATAAAATCGGATTATTTTATTTTCAGTTGCACGAATAGGGATTTGAAAACGTTCCATTAAAGCTAGGAAATTTTGTTCCCCGTTATTTCTATCCTTCACTTCATATTCTATCTCAAAATCTTCTTTATTTAAATAGAAACTATTATCAAAAACTAACAAACCTTCTAAATAAACAATTTCCGCTCTTTTCGTCGTTAAATTTCCAAAGGATAAAAGGTTTTCATACTGAATATTTAGCTTTTCTAGTGCTTTTTTTACCTCTCCATTAGGAAGATATCCTGTTTCAATCATTTTGACAGCATCCGATTCATCGATCTCCTGATTTGTTTCTAAATTTCCAACTTCAACAGGCTGTTTTAATGTTAGTTCATAATTTCTGTTTTTTTGCCTAATTCTGAGGGCGCAGTTTATATTTTTTATGTCAAATTGCGACGTATCAAAATAATAATTCTTTTGTTCGAGCATATCATTGGGCTGGACATTAAATTCGCTCATCATTCGCAACATTTCATCTTTCGTAACTAAGTTTTTAAATTCAATTTCTAATTCACTACTCATATTTGATAAAACTCCTCTTTTAAAAAAATCCATACAATAACTGTATTTTATCAACACTAATATTTCATTCGCAATATCAAGCCATTATAAGATATAATAAATGTTGAAAAAATAGGAATGAAGAATATACATATGCTGATGTCAATAGTAATTATATACATTTGGATGTTTCTGCACTGCTCTTTATAAAGGGTTCAGCTATTGCATAAATCACAAGGAATCACGAAGGGGGTTATGCCTTATGAATCATTGGGACCAATTTCTAGCTCCGTATAAGCAGGCAGTAGATGAATTGAAAATAAAATTAAAGGGGATGAGAACCCTTTTTGAACAGGAACATATCCACTCGCCAATTGAATTTGTTACAGGGCGAGTCAAACCAATCTCTAGCATCTTAGATAAGGCAACTCAAAAGCGAATAGCGCTTGATAAATTAGAAACAGAAATACAAGATATTGCTGGCCTTCGAATGATGTGCCAATTTGTAGATGATATCAAAAAAGTTGTTTCTTTATTAAGATTGAGAAATGACTTCAAAATAGTGGAAGAACGAGATTACATCACGAATAAAAAGTCAAGCGGTTACAGGTCTTACCATGTTGTAATCGAATATCCAGTTCAAACAATTCATGGTGAGAAAAAAATATTAGCTGAAATCCAAATACGAACTTTAGCGATGAATTTTTGGGCAACCATCGAGCATTCCTTAAACTATAAATATCGAGGGCAATTTCCGGAGGATATAAAAATGCGTTTGCAAAGAGCTGCTGAAGCGGCATTTTTATTAGACGAGGAAATGTCGGAAATCCGTGAAGAGATCCAAGAGGCACAGGCTTTTTTCTCAAAGAATAAAGAACTAAATAAATCGAATAAAGATAACCGCAATTAAGAAAGGCACTTTTCTTAAACTATGTTGTTTTAGTAGATGTTATAAACATTTTTTAGATTAAGAACAAGATGCCCCGAAACTCAGTCCAAATTAGGAGTTATAACAAAGTACGAAAAATAACAATCAAAACGAAATCAGTCATAAGAAACAATTTCTAAGTATTGAAGGAAGGTGTAGCAATTTGAAGTTTTCGATTACTTCGAAAGGAAATGCGCAATCAAATGCATTAATGCACAAAATCCGTACATATTTGCAAGACTTTGGTATGACATATGATGAATCTCAGCCAGATATTGTTATCTCTGTTGGTGGGGATGGAACTTTGCTTTATGCTTTTCACCGCTATAGCTCTAGACTTGATAAAACTGCCTTTGTAGGTGTACACACAGGACATCTCGGTTTCTACGCGGATTGGGTTCCTGAGGAAATTGAAAAGCTAGTTATAGCGATTGCGAAAACACCTTATCAAATTGTCGAGTACCCGACATTGGAAGTGATCATTCGTTATCAGCATGGTGGGAAGGAAACGAGATATTTAGCTTTGAATGAATCAACTGTAAAGTGTGTGGAAGGTACATTAGTAATGGACATTGATATCAAGGGCCAACATTTTGAGAGATTTAGAGGAGATGGCTTATGTGTATCTACACCATCTGGCAGTACAGCTTATAATAAAGCTCTTGGCGGGGCGATTATCCATCCATCCATCCAAGCCATTCAATTAGCGGAAATGGCATCAATTAATAATAAAGTGTTCCGGACAGTAGGATCGCCTTTGATTTTGCCTGCCCACCATACATGTACATTAAAACCTGTCCGTGAGCAGGATTTTATGATTACGATTGATCATCTTACTTTGCTTCATAAAGATGTAAAGTCCATACAGTTTCGTGTCGCAAATGAAAAAGTTCGGTTTGCCAGATTCCGTCCGTTTCCTTTCTGGAAAAGAGTGCATGATTCGTTTATTTCAGATTGATTGATGGAGGGTTCTTGTGGCGCCATTTAAACTTCAATGGGTAATTGATAAAGAAAATGATCAAAAATTAATCAAACACTTTTTATTAGAGCATGACATTTCACGGAGAGCATTGACAGATATAAAATTTAATGGCGGATTTATTAAAGTTAATGGAAAGGAAGAAAATGTTCTTTATAAGCTTGTAATCGGAGATATGATAGAAGTTATTTTTCCACCGGAAGAAAAAAGCGATACCTTAATTAGTGAAGTTATTCCACTACAAATCATTTTTGAGGATCCCTTTATTTTAGTGATTAATAAGCCGCCATTTATGAATACCATTCCTTCAAGAGAGCACCCATCAGGAAGTTTAGCAAATGCATTAATGGGCTATTATAGGGAGCATAATATTGAATCAGCTGTTCATGTTGTGACTAGGCTAGACCGAAATACTTCCGGACTAGTACTGGTTGCTAAGCATCGATATATTCATCATTTATGCAGTATATTGCAGCAAAAAAGAAAAATCAAGAGAACGTACCAAGCATTGGTTGAAGGTTTTTTTATTGAAAACTCTGGAACAATAGAGGCTCCAATCGGCCGAAAAGAAACGAGTATCATTGAAAGAGAAGTTCGGCCTGACGGACAATTTGCCCGCACTCACTTCGAGGTTTTGGAACAGTATGAAGGATTTAGCCATGTGAAAGTGTGGTTAGATACTGGAAGAACACATCAAATTCGTGTACATATGTCACATATCGGGCATCCTTTGCTAGGGGATGACCTATACGGTGGAAGTACTACCCAGTTTACAAGACAAGCATTGCATTGCAGTGATTTACAATTTGCTCATCCGATAACGAAAAAAGAAATAATGTTTCACAGTGAGATTCCGATAGACATTAGGCCGTAGGATAAACAGTACTTTTTTATATAGAGTGCTGTTTTTTATTGTGGTACTAGTTGAATCATCGGAGTAATGAAGGAAAATATTGTGAAAAAAGAAACCGGAAATTTCCTTCAGGGGGGAAATGAAGGACAATATGGTGAAAAAAGAGGCTAGAGGTGTCCTTCATGGTAGAAATGAAGGACAAAATTATGAAAAAAGAAACGGGAAGTGTCCATCATGGGAGTAGTGAAGGACAAACTGAAGAAGGAGGAAACCGGAAGTGTCCTTCATTCAGAGTATGAAGGACAATATGGAGAAAAAAGAAACGTGAAGTGTCCTTCATTTAGAGTATGAAGGACAATATGGTGAAAAAAGAGACCCGAAGTGTCCTTCATAGGAGTAATGAAGGACAATATGAAGAAAAAAGGAAAGTTAGATAAACTAATCCATTCGTGAAGATATCAATCTGCAAATGTCCATAATCACTCTGTCCTTAAGTGTCAAAGGTATTAAATTTTTCTTTTACAAAAGGCATGGAAGATGGCACTGATACAACTTCCATCTCTGGATACCTAAGAGCGGTTAACTTTCCTCCAAATACGGCCCCTGTATCAATGTTGACTGTGTTGCCAACAAACCTTGGATCTGATACAGGAGTATGGCCATAGACGATGGTAGGTTTACCATTATATATTTTTGCCCAATCCCTTCTTACAGGTGACCCATCCGCATGCTTTTCACCTGTAATATCACCATACAGAACAAAGGTTTTTACTTTGTTATTCATTTTTCCTATATAATCTTCACGAATGCCAGCATGGGTAATCACGAGCTTTTTTTCATCCATTTGCAAATATAGTGGAGAATTTTCATACATTTCGATGAACATTTTACGATAAATATTCTTTTCCTGTTCTGTGATAGCAGATAGCTCTGCCACAGTTGTCTCCAGTCCATGGGTTACTTGAACATTGTTTCCTAAAAAATAACGATACAATTTATTGCAATGATTTCCTGGAACATAGTGGGCAAGCTTTTGTTTCCAAAGGTTATAAACAATCTCCACCACTTTTAATGATTCTGGTCCTCGATCTGTTAAATCACCAACAAAACCAATAAGACGGTTACCTGGGTGTACGGGATACCCTTCATTCCATACATAGCCTAAATTCAATGTTAATTGTTGAAACTCACGAAAACATCCGTGAATATCTCCGATAATATCAATTTTCATAGGGATCTCCTTTTAAATGGTTAAAATAAAAATAAAAATGAATATGGTTATTATTAGCTAAAATAAAAGAATCTTGTTAGGATATAAAAAAACATTTTTATGCCTGCGATTTTTGGATTGGCTGAAATATTACCGAAATCCTCCTCATAATGATAAGCCGTCACCGAAAATGAAAAGCTAAGAAAGGAGTTAAACAATGGTACATACATCTGTAGCTTCATTATTAATAGTAATTGTTGCCGCATTTCTTACGCCAATACTGTTACACCGATTGAAATTGCCATTCATTCCTGTTGTGATCGGTGAAATTATCGTTGGGTTAATTATTGGAAAAAGCGGATTTAATTTAATTGAAAAAGATTCCTGGCTAAATACTCTTTCAACATTAGGATTTATTTTCTTAATGTTTTTAAGTGGTCTTGAAATAGACTTCTCGGCATTTGTAAGCAGTAAAAAGTCTGCAACTTTACCGAATGGAAAACCTGAACCAAATCGTTTGAAAGTAGCATTTCTCATTTTTATCGGGATATTTATTGTGTCCGTGCTTTTATCCTATGTTTTTGTGTTAATAGGACTTGTAAATAATGCATTCTTAATGACATTAATTATATCAACTATTTCACTAGGTGTGGTTGTCCCGACTTTGAAAGATGCTCATATTATGAAAACAGGAATAGGACAGATCATTTTATTGGTGGCAGTTATTGCGGATTTAGTTACGATGATTTTATTGGCGGTATTTGTGTCCATCTCGGATAAAGGGACAGGAAATATGTGGCTGTTATTAATATTATTTGCTTGCGGAGTTTTGTTATATTTTATAGCAAAGAGATTCAAAAGGAGATCTTTATTTAAAAAACTCTCAACAGGAACTGTACAAATCGGAACAAGGGCAATATTTACACTAATTATCATTTTAGTGGCATTATCTGAATCAGTTGGAGCGGAAAATATACTTGGTGCTTTTTTAGCAGGGACACTTGTATCATTATTATCACCTAATCAAGAAATGGTCCGACAGCTTGATTCCTTCGGATATGGTTTTCTGATCCCAATTTTCTTTGTGATGGTCGGAGTTGATTTGGATTTGGGTTCAATGTTAAATGATCCTAAATTACTTTTATTTATTCCGCTGTTAATGATTGCTTTTTTTATTTCAAAAATCATTCCCGTTCTGTTTTTGAAAAAATGGTATTATAACAAAACCGTCATATCAACTGCGTTTTTGTTAACATCTACACTTTCTTTAGTCATCGCTGCTTCCAAAATTGCAGAACGAATTGGTGTAATTTCAGCAAGCATGAGCGGTACATTAATATTAGTTGCAGTAATAACATGTATTATTACCCCTGTTATCTTTAGGAAGTTATTTCCGAAAGAAAATAGTCATGTAAGGAAATTGATGGTTTCGCTTGTTGGAGCAAATCAATTAACGATGTCTGTTACAAGAGAATTAAAGTCATCACTGTATTCACCAACACTGTATCACACGACTTTGGATAAGCATGATAATCAAATTGCCGATTCTCTTTTTGATGTCATAGAAATAGAAAATTATGAAGTTCCTACTCTTGAACATGCAGGGATTTTTGCATCTGATATTGTGGTAATTATGACTGGAAACGAAGAGGTTAATTCTAAGTTGGCTCACATTGCCAAAGAAAAAGGGGTGGAACGAGTCATTGCGCGCATTGAAAGTCCAAACCTAGAAGAGTTAACAAAAGAGGCGGGAGTAGAGGTGTTTTCTACATTATTATCTACTCAAGCATTGCTAAGGGCTTTCATCGAATCACCCCATATTATCAATTTATTAACTAATAAAGAAACATCCCTATTTGAAATTACGATGTTAAATGAACATTTTGAAGGAATGACATTAAGGCGCTTCCCTTTCACAGGAGACATTATTTTCGTGAGGATTTTTAGGGGGAATGATTCGATTGTTCCGCATGGGGATACACAGCTGTATTTACATGATCGTCTGATTATTACCGGTTCAAAGGAATATGCAGATGAACTAAAGCGAGAACTTGAATTTTGCGAGTAATTCTTGAACAAGTTATGCTCAAATATAGTAACAGATGCTAAAACCAGGTATAATATAATTAGAACATATTAAAGAGATGTAATTGGAGGATATAATGGAAGATTTATTGAGACTGAAAAATAAAAATATTGTTATCATGGGTGTTGCAAATGAACGTAGTATTGCATGGGGTGTAGCCCAATCACTTCATCAAGCGGGGGCTAACTTAATTTTTACATATAGATTAGAACGTTCACTTGGAAAATTAAATCAGTTGCTTGCTAAATATAATTATCCATCAAGCATGGTTGTACAATGTGATGTAAATGATGATGAAAGCATTCAAAATGCCTTTAATGAAATCGGCGAAAAGGTAGGAGTTATCCATGGAGTTGTTCATTCTGTCGCATTTGCACATGCCGAAGATCTAAAGGATGACTTTATTAATACATCTAGAGAAGGATATGCTTTTGCACAGGATACTAGTGCTTATTCCTTAGTGGCTGTTTCTAAAGCTGCAAAACCATATATGACAGAAGGCGGATCCATTGTCACGATGAGTTATCTTGGGGCTGTCCGTGCTGTAAATGGATATAATGTGATGGGAGTAGCAAAAGCTGCACTAGAAGCAAGCATGAGATACTTAACATTTGATTTAGGAAATGAAAACATTAGGATTAATGCTATTTCCGCTGGTCCAATTCGTACACTTGCTGCAAAAGGTGTACCTGGATTTAATGATATAATGAGAATAATTGAAGAAAAAGCGCCATTAAAGAAAAATGTTACACAAGAAGAAGTTGGCGATATGACACTTGCCTTACTTAGTCATCTTTCAAGAGGTGTAACTGGTGAAGTAATTTATGTGGATTCAGGTTATAATATTGTTGGATAAATAATTAGAAAGAAAAAAGCTGTATTCTTAGGAATACAGCTTTTTCTATGTAAAAATTTGATTGTTGGTCAATCTGTTTGAACAGGCTTAAGAAATGCCAAATAACAAAGAAGTCCCAACATTAATATACTTTTCCCACGAAGGGTAGACCATACTAATTTTATAAAAGTAAGGGATTATTATGGTGACTAGTCGCATATTTATAAGAAGAGATGACTGAAAAAGAAGGGGAAAACATGATTCATTCCTGGACTTTATTAATGTTATTTTCGTTAGCAACTTTCCGCCTCACACGATTAATTGTTTACGATAAGATTACTGCTTTCATTCGAAGACCCTTCCACGAAGAAATCGATGAGATCGCAGAAGATGGTACAGCTGTTACATATATTAAAATAAAAGGTATTGGATTGAGGCATTGGATCGGTGAATTATTAAGCTGTTATTGGTGTACAGGTGTTTGGTGTTCCGCCTTTTTATATATTTTTTGGTTAGCGATTCCGTCCATTTCTCAGATTTTCATTATTATATTAGCCATTGCAGGACTTGCAGGAATGCTGGAGACAGTCACTTCCAAATTGATTGGGTGACGTGGGGAACGCATAGTTTCAACGCATCATATAATAATGCTAAAGTTTTTAAGCAACTAGAGAGGATGAGAGAAATTGAATATGAATATGAAAAAAACTATTATAAAAACCCCCGTAATGCCACCTCCATATGTAAAACAAGTGATTAATACAACTGATAGAAAATTAATTAAAAAAGGCGGCTGTGGCTGTGGGAATAAGAAAATAAGATAAGCAGGCAAAACGTTATTGCCTGTTTTTTCATGCTCCCATCCTTTGTTTTATAATTATCTCCTATATTTTCCACTCTACCATCTCTCATAAAATGTTGATTTCTGCTAAAAATATACACTAGACAATTGATTCTATAAGTGAGGAATAAAGTATGAAAAAAGGGTACAAGTACGCTTTGCTAATTTTTTCTATCATGTTGTTGATAGTTGGTTGCAGTAATCAAAACGACAATAAAAAAAGCAGGATGGCTCTGATTAAAAAAACGCAACCAACCCCGATGAAGCTTAGTAGTAAAAATGACGAATCAATGCCTACTAAAGTAAAAAGAGAAGTGGCAGGGATAAAGGAAATATACGATGTTGCCGTGATAGAAGGAAATAAAACAATATTAGTGGCATATAAAGTCAAACACTTATATCGTTTTCGAATGAAAAGTATTGAAAAAAGATTAACAAATCGACTGGAAAAAGAATACCCCGATGAAAAATTTGTTGTCTCCAGTGATTATAAAATCTTTCTAGAAGCTGTCCGACTAAGAGAGGGGCTTAAATCTGGAAAGATTTCGAAAAAGGATGCAAAAAAGCGTTTTAATATGATTGTGAAATTAAAAGAAGAATTAACCTAGAAAGTGTGGGTGTATATGGCCAATAAAAACAAAGCAAAAACACCAGAGCAACTCCAATATGATCAATTACAAAAAAAACATGAGCTAAAGCGTCCAGTATTAAAAAATTGTATACGTGCATTCTTTATTGGAGGGCTAATATGTTTAATTGGACAAGCCGTTACATATATCTATATTTACTTTTTTAATTTTACCGAACAAACTGCCGGTAATCCAACTGTAGCAACGATGGTTTTTATTGCAATGATATTAACAGGTTTAGGTGTCTATGATCGGATTGGGCAATTTGGAGGTGCTGGAAGTGCAGTACCTGTCACCGGATTTGGTAATGCCGTAATTTCCGCTGCTATTGAACATCGGACGGAAGGATTTGTACTTGGAGTAGGTGGAAATATGTTTAAACTTGCCGGGTCTGTTATTTTGTTTGGTGTCTTTTCCGCGTTTATTGTTGCCTTAATAAAAACAGTCCTCATCATGTGGGGGGGATTTTAATGCTAAAAGGTTCACAAACATGGGTCTTCAATAGTAAACCTGCGATATTATCAACGGGAGTAGTAGGGGGGCCATTTGAGAAAAACGGAAATCTTACTAACGATTTTGATAAATTTTATGAGGATCTTTGGATGGGACAGGATTCCTATGAAAAAGCACAACGCATCTTAATTGAAGATGCTGTTGATATTATATTGAAAAAACAAGGTATAAAAGAGGAAAAAGTTCAATTCTTTCTCACCGGTGACTTAATTAATCAGATTACACCGTCAAGCTTTGCAGCAAGGACAAATCAAATTCCTAATTTAGGATTATTTAGTGCATGTGCTACTTCGATGGAAGGTCTAGCCTTAGCCGCTTTTATCATTAATTATCAAGGTGCAGATATGATTATTACAGGCGCCTCAAGCCATAATGCATCAGCAGAAAAACAGTTTCGCTATCCGACCGAATATGGTGGGCAAAAGCCGCCAACAGCTCAATGGACCGTAACAGGTGCAGGTTTTGCTTTAGTAGGTGCAGGTAGTGAGGCTGCCAAGCCACATCCGAGAATCCTTTCTGCAACTATTGGGAAGGTAATTGATCTCGGAATTTCTGATCCATTTAACATGGGTGGTGCGATGGCACCGGCAGCCGTCGATACAATTGAGCGCCATCTACAGGACCTTCAAGTCGATCCATCTTATTATGATTTAATTATTACTGGAGATTTAGCGACAATTGGACGAAATGTTGCATTAGAACTATTTCAACAGAAGGGTATCCAAATTAGTGAGGAGAAATTTAAGGATTGTGGATTGCTTATTTATAAAGAAGGTCAACCAGTCCTATCTGGTGCTAGTGGTCCAGGTTGTTCTGCAACCGTACTATATGGCCATCTTTTGAATCAAATGAAAAGCGGTAAATTAAAAAGGATCTTAGTCGTAGCAACAGGTGCATTATTATCACCCCTTTCCTTTCAGCAGAAAGATACAATTCCATGTATCGCTCATGCAGTTGCCATTGAGTATATATAGGAATTAAATGGATGTTTATATAAATGGGTGATTTTCTTACTTTGATTAAATTTTTAATAAAGTGTGGTTTCGAAACATCTATACTTTAAGGTTTACCCATTCTAAAACTGAATGAAAAATTATGATATTTACGATTTAAAAACAACAAACGTTAGAAAAGAGTCTTTTTAAAAGAGGGGATGAAAAGTATGCTTGCAATGTTTTTTTGGGCATTTGTCATTGGAGGAATAGTTTGTGTCATTGGCCAATTGCTATTTGATGTAGCAAAACTAACGCCGGGACATACATTATCCTTATTAGTTTCGATCGGATCAGTACTTGCTGGATTCGGCTTATATGAACCATTAATTGATTTTGCAGGAGCTGGAGCAACAATACCAATTACAAGCTTTGGAAACTCACTTGTGGAGGGGGCAATGAATGAAGCCCAGAAACATGGTCTTGTCGGTGTATTGACAGGAATGTTTGAGGTAACATCATCAGGAATTTCGGCAGCAATCATATTTGCTTTCATTGGAGCATTATTATTTAAGCCAAAAGGTTAGGAAATTTAGTTGAATATAATGGGAATTTTCTAGAGCCCATACACATTTATACTACTTTACATACTCTATATTGAGAAAAAAAAGTGAGGTGAGTATGAATGTTTGGTTATGGCGGATACGGATATGGTGGCGGTGGATGCTGCGGATATGGATACGGCGGATTCGGCGGTGGAAACACATTTGTGTTAATTGTTGTTCTATTCATATTGTTAATTATCGTTGGAACATGCTTTTTGTAAACTAAGACCAACATAAGATGGAGTAAACCATAAAGGATTACTCCATTTTTTTGTCGGAGCATAGATTTGTCCCTATTTCTTTCACCATTTATGAATTTTTTACATAACATAATGTAGTTGAAAGGGAGGGCGAGACGATAATGGATAATCCTTTATTTAAAAATATTGAGAAAAAAACAGGCGTAAATATGAAGGAAATCTTAGAATTAGCCAATTCTTTGCAAAATGCCAATTTTAAAGATGAAGGAACTGTTCGCGGGATCATACAAAGAGTTTCACAAATTGCCAATAAAAAGGTTCCAAAGGAATTAGAAGATAAACTTGTAAAATCTATTATCCAAGATGGAAAGAATTTAGATTTTAACACTTTATCTAAAATGATGAACAATCCAAATGCGAAAAAAAAATAAGCGTTATCAAGGCTTGCATGGTTGCAAGTCTTTTTTAATGTACAATCACATATATTTTAATAGGAGGAATGAATATGGGATATATTTTACAGATTCCAAATTATAATCATAATTGGAAAATAGAGAAATCACCATTAAGATTATATCCATCCAAAAAGACAACGCTTCTTTTTCAACCTTACAAGAAAAAAGTTTATATGACAGCTCTGAAGAAGGAAAAGCGAATTTTCAATGAAATTATCGTTTCTGCTGAAACTTATTTTAGATTAACTGGAAAGGGAAGAGATATTAATGAATTAATATAAATAGGAATTTTTCGTATTAATTTTTACTTTTTGAAAACTATTATTAATTCTAGCCAGACTGGAATTGGAGGTCTATTTCAATTTAACCCAAAAAGGTTGTTATTTATGTTGTCGTTTTAAAAGCATCAAAGATTAAGAAAAGAGCCATAAAAAAAGAAAATACCTATAATAAGGCATTTTCTATAAAGTTTTCTCCATTGTCTTATGTGGAATCCCTGCATCAAGGAACTCTTCGGAAACAATTTCATAACTTAATTTTTCGTAAAATGGAATGGCATGTGTTTGCGCATTTAATTTTAACTTCTTAAGACCATGCTTGGAAGCAAATTGTTCAATCGCGTCCATTATGATTTTTCCAGCACCTTTTCCTCTAAATGGAGGAAGAATGCAAATTCGCTCCACTTTTCCTTTGCCATCCACTACTCTAAAGCGACCAGCACCTATTGGGCTATCATCGTCATATAGCACAAAATGCTCAGACCCCTCTTCATACTGATCAATTTCCTCTTCTTCAGGAACATTTTGCTCTTCTACAAAAACAATTTTTCTTACGCTGAATGCATCTTTTAGTTCATCTTCTGTTGTGACTTTAACAATATTCACATAAACTATTCCTTTCCTAAATGGTATGTCTCATATACAGTCCAAGCTCCATTATCGAGTTGGTATAGAAGGTGAAAACGATCGATAACTTCTTCATGGTTAATACCAAGCATACTTAATTGACCGAAAACATCTGAATGTTCTTCACTCGATAACTTTTGAGCAACCGTAATATGTGGAACAAAAGGATATTCTGTTACTCCGGGTAATTCTTCTTCAACATTTTTTTGTAGATCTGACAATTCGGGTGTTGATTCCACTTTAAAATAAATCGTATTATTTACTGGCTGAAAGGAACTTACTTTAGAAATCTTTAAATGAATTGGTAGGTGATTTTTTGCAATGTGATTTAGCTTTGCTGTAAATTGTTCAATTTCTCCATCAGATAATTCAAAAGCAGGTTTAAGAGTTAAGTGTGGAGGAATAAGAGCATAATGGGGATCGTATCGCATTCTGTAAGAGTTTGCAAGATCTTGTAGTTTTTTTGATGGGAACACCGCTATTCCATATTTCATAAATTTCTACCTCCTTGTCTATTTTGCGTACATATCATTATTATAACAAATTTTCGGAATTTTTAATATACCTCAATAAAATGTTACCCAGAATTTCGTAAACAGAAAGCAACTTAGTTTAAGAAAAGAGCATAATTAAAACATATATTTTAATGCTCTTTTTAAATCTGGCTGCCAATATTTCCATGTGTGATCACCAGCAAATTCTTCATAAAAGGATGAAAAGCCCTTCTCATTAAATAATTGGTGAAGTTTGCGGTTTGGAGTAAGAAAGTCTTGAACCTGTCCATTTGTTGTTTTCACTTTTGTTTCTCCTTGTCCAATTATATGATAAACGGAAAGCAAGGATGGATTTGTATGGTTCTCCACTGCAACTAACACTTTGTCATCCACCATTGGTGATTGTAAGATTACCTTACCAAAAATATTTGGATATTTTGCTACTGTCATTAAAGAAACAGTGGCACCTAATGAATCTCCAATTAAAACCCTTCCCATTCCCATTTGGAAGGTTGGATATTCCTGATCTAAATAAGGTACAAGTTCATGAGCAAGAAAACGGATATATGCTTGATTTTGTTCCCCATCAGGATGATATTTGGTCCTACGATCTTGAACATTTTTATAAGGGATCCCTACGATAATAAGGTTCTCTATTTCTTGACTATCTAACAGTTCATCCGCAACACGTGCAATCCTTCCAAGCTGAAAATAATCTTTTCCATCCTGTGCTATTAACAGATGGTATTTATACAAAGGTGAGAAGTTGGCAGGAAGATACACTAGTATAGTTATGGTTTCCCCTAATTCATGACTTTCAAACGTAATTTCTTTAACAGTTCCTATTGTTGCTGACATTGATGTTGACCTCCATTTTATGCTTATCAAAGGTAATGGCTATATTTTACCATAGTTAGTTTGTATATGATAAAAATTGATTCTCTATTTTATTTTCGGATTAGTTTAAATGAGGAATTTTTGAAGGTCATATTTTTTAACTCGATGTAATAGACGTCGGAAAATTTTCGGTCAAAGTTTATTTTTATCTGCTAAATATTTAGCATATAGAATTGTATTTTTAGCTACATCTAAATCAACATTATACATACTAGGTGGACCGGGTCTCCAGTTTACGTCAAAAAGCCATAGTTTTTGTTTCCCATCAACTCCAACATCAATTCCTAATTCACCTAATTCACTGTCATATAAAGAATCAAAATGATTTGCAAAACTTATCGCAAACTGTTCAAGATACCTTTGCATATTATACCAGGAGTCACCAAACTCTGTTTTTAGAAAAGTATCCAGGTAAGCACTATATCCACCACTACTCATATTAGTTGTTATGGTACCCGACCGCCCTATCCTTGGATAAATAGAGGTAATAACCCAATTTCCTTCTCCATTTTTTTGTACATGCAATCGGAAATCAAAAACATGTCCAGATTTTGTTTGACTGGAAATAAACTGTTGAACCAGATAGTCTTGTTCTTGTATTTTATGATATATCAAACTTAACAATTTTTTTTCACTAATAGATGATACGAATCCAGCATCATTAATTTTGTAAAGATTTGATCCATCATATTCAATAAAAACAACGCTCCCACCTTGATGTTCAGTTAATGGTTTGATAATAACTTTTTTATAACGATTAATCATGTCATAAAAAAATTGCATATTAGACAACGTAGAAAAAGGAATAAGGTATTGTTTAAATTCTTTTGCCTTATTTATTCTGTTATATACAGTTAATTTGTCCCCAATAGAGTGACTTGTAAACGGAATCCTATCAGATAAATAATCAATGATTTGCTCAGCTTTATCACTTACAGGATAACTTGCATTGTAAATGACATCAGGAAAGGGAAATTCCTTTTCAATCCATTGGCCATTTTCGTACGCTTTCCCTAAAATTTTATGTTCTTTTATATTTACCATACTTGAAGTAAAGAAAAAAAAGTTTACACCTTCTGCTTTGGCTACAGAGGCATAAGTATATGCTTTTATTATATTACTTGGATTCGCACGATGAAGGAGCATGCCAATTAGCGTCATTATCCTTATTTACCACCTCTTGATATTACTGAATTTTTCCGATTTAATAATTATTTATATGCTAAATATTTAGCATACAGAATCGTATTTTTAGCTACATCTAATTCAACATTATATAAAATAGGTGAACTTGGTCTCCAATTTACCTCAAAAAGCCATAGTTTTTGTCTTGCATCAACTCCGACATCAATTCCTAATTCATCTAGTTCATTATCATATAAAGAATCAAAATGGTTGGAAAAACTTATCGCAAACTGTTCAAGATCCCTTTTAATATCATACCAAGAGTCACCAAACTCTGTTTTTAAAAAAATATCCAGGTAAGTACTATAACTACCCAAATTAGATGTTATGGATCCAAATAGTCCTATCCTTGGATAAATAGAGGTAATAACCCAATTTCCTTCTCCGTTTTTTTGTACATGTAAACGGAAATTAAAAACTTGACCAGCTTTTGTTTGACTTGAAATAAACTGTTGAACTAGATAATCTTGTTCATGTATTTTATTGGATATCAAGTTTATCAACTGTTTTCCATTTATCGATGATACTACTCTTGTATCATTAACTTTGTAGTGATCTACTCCATCTTTTTCAATAAAAACAACGCCTATGCCTTGATGACCAGACAATGGTTTAATAATAACTTTTTCATAGCTTCTAATCATGTCAAAAAAAATTTGAACGTTCGTTAATTTATAAAAGGGTATAAGATATTGTTTAAATTCTTTTGCCTTATTAATTCTGTTATATACATTTAATTTGTTCCCAATAGAATGACTTGTAAACGGAATCCTATCAATCAAATAATCAACGATTTGCTCAGCTTTATCACTTACAGGATAACTTGCATTATAAATGACATCAGGAAAGGGAAATTCCCTTTCAATCCATTGGCCATTTTCATACGCTTTTCCTAAAATTTTTTGATCTTTTATATTTACCATACTTGGGGTAAAGTAAAAAAAATTAACACCTTCTGCTTTGGCTACAGAGGCATAAGCATATGCTTTCATTACATTCCTTGGATCTGCACGATGATGAAGCATGCCTACTAGCGTCATTGTCCTTCTTTCCCACCTCTCCAAATTCTTTTCCTAGAAAAAAGAATCCTTGCCCACCTAATGTTGAAGTGAAAACGCACTCAACTTACCTTTATAATATATTGTTTTGAGACAAGAACTGCCTGGACAATCGTCATAATACTTAAGATATGTAAATTAGAAAATTTATAAAAAATGAAAGAGCGTCTGCAATTTATGCAAACCGCTCTTCAATAGTAGGAAGATTGAGTTGATCACCAGTATATTATTTTTATTTGAAACGAATCTCTGTTTCATAACTTTTAAGATTTGCACATATTTGCGTCCCCAATTTTAACTATTTCCTGGAGGTGTACAAGTAAAAGGAATCTGTTTATAAAACAGATTCCATTTTCGTAATTACGGACTAACAGGCGGAGTAAGGCCAGTAAGCACTGGAACTACTGGACTAGCAGCAAACCGAATTTGCTGAACCTGTAATAATTTTAGAGTAAGTTCCAAGACAATTTTTTCACGCAATGTTTTAAAAGTCCCCTCAGGAGATACCATTTTTGGTGAAAAGTCCAGTTCAAAGAAGTTTGCTGCAACTAACTCACCAAATGGCTGTTCATTGTATTTGACAAGATTTTGGAAGAAAAATTTATCCAAACGAGCATCTAAGTTGGTTTTCTCATTAAGGAAATTAGCCTCAGCTGTTTCTGCAATCCCTATGATTGGGGGATTTGTGAAAGTTGTAATGTCAGTAAAACCAGAAAATGGAACATCGACAATTCGATCATGGAGGGTTCCTTTACATTCATGCGAAGCATATTCAATATTTTTTCGAATATGTCCTGCTACAAATAATTTACCTCTTGTCACATTAAAAAAGTCAGTGTTGTCAATACGTTTAAATGCGACTGGGACAAGTTTAACTTGATCTATAAATACGTTTTTCTTCACTCTTTTAATTTCTGTTGCTGCAGGACAAAGTTCAACATTTGACTCTACCACGATTTGAAGCGTTGGTTCTACTGTTACAACAGGAACTTTAATCGTTGTCGTAACAGCGGGTCCAACAAATAGTGTGGTACCTTCATTTGTAAATGGCACTAATTCTGTTGTTTCTACTGGACATGGACCTCCGGGGACCGGGGAGTGTTCTGGTTGATGATGATGCTCCGTTGGATGATGATGCTCCGAATTTTGTTCACATGGTTGATTACCCATTAATTTTACCCCATTTCTTTATATTTTTAAGAGATACTCTCCTATTTACACTGTTAGAGTATTCCGCATTTGTCTTAAAGAATGGGTATTTATAATAGGACATTGGCACATATTTAGGAAATTAGGCAAATGTAACAAAAAAAGGATCTGTTCACAAGAAACAGACCCCTTTTTCTTACATTCGCTAAAAGAACATCTATTAGGAAGAAGCTGAAGTTGTAGTTGCAGTTGTAGTTGGAGGAGTAGGAATAACTGGAAGCACAGGCACGACTGTCGGTAAAGCAACTGTAAGTTGCTGAGTTTGTAATACTTTTACCGTAAGGTCCAAGACAATTTTTTCAGTCAACGTGGTAAAGGCTCCCTCAGGTGCTGGTTCGGTTAACGAAAAGTCAAGTTCAAAGAAGTCTGCAGCTACTAACTCTCCAAATGGCTGTTCGTTATATTTGACCAGATTGTTGAAGAAGAATTTATCCAACCGAGCATTTAAGTTGTTTGCATCACTTAGGAAACTGGAAGTTGAAGTTTCGTTAACACCTAAAATTGGTAAATTTAAGAGCGTTCCAGCTGCTGTACTAAGTTCTGTAAATCCAGAGAATGGAATATCGACAATTTGATCCGTAAGTGCTGTAGTACATCCAACCCCTGGAGCTGCAGCCGTAGTATATTCAATATCTTTACGAATATGCCCTGCTACAAACAATTTAGCTGTTGAAACGGTAAAATAGTCAGTGGTGTCAATACGTGTAAATGGTGCAACAGGGACAAGTTTCACTTGAGTAAGAAATACATTTTTTGTCACTCTTTTAATTTCCGTTGCTCCTGTACCAGCAAGGGTAATAATTGCCTCAACAGGAATTTGAAGTGTTGGCTCTGCTAGTACAACAGGTATTTTAACCCTAGTAGCAGTCGGCCCAACTGTTGTTGTGGTATTTACAGCCGTTAATGGTGTTAATGTTACTGTTGTTGTTGGTGGACAAGGACCTGGGATTTGATTTACTTGCGGATTATTATTACTCGCCAAAAAAATGACCTCTTTTCTTTATATTTTTTGTAATAAGCGCTTATTACATTGGTATAATATTCTATATTTTTGTAAAAGAATTGGACAAATATGATAGTCACTAGCATATTTTTAAAGAAATGAGGTATTTTGTGCGTAAATCATAAATAAGTTATCTTTTGACCCGGACTTTTTGGTCTTGTAGGATTTGAATGATTAATTCCACTACCATTTTCTGATTTAATTGTTTTAAAGGAATGGAGTACTCCGTATTTTTATTAAGAAATACAGAGTACTCAATTTCCTGACAAATATGTCCTTCAATTAATAAAATTCCTTTTAATACTGTACTCGTCCCGTTATTTAACAATGGTGATAATACAGTAGGTACTAATTTAAAATTGGTTAATATTATCTCTTTAGAGATTTCTTGAATCCGCATAATTTCTTCTTTAAACGTAATATTTTCTTCCAAACTTATCTCAATCTTGTACTCACCTAATATAACAGGAACCCTTATATGCACATAAGAATTATTATTTGATTCTTCTCCTTTCGTAAATTGTGAGTCATGCAAAGGAACTGCAACTGATTTATATTGATTACCCTTGCTATTATTACCTTCATTTTGATTATCACTTAAAAATACAATTTCATGAATATTAGAGCAAACCAAACAACATTCAGGTTGTTCAGGATAATAAGTTGTTGTATTACTTAGTTTTGTATCTAAATCAGGGGTTTGTTTATTGTTTAGGTCAAGAAATTCAAATGTATTTTGAAGTATATCTCCACAGATTGGAGCATGAAGAAAATCATCAATTTCTACATGAATGGAGAATGGACTTTTTTTAGTCACTTTTCCTTGTCCATACTTAAGCCCATTAATATTACCAGTTGGATAGGGTTCATCCTTCACTTCATTATTAAAAAAATCCCTCATTTCATCTGTAGTATGGGTTTCTTCTATTTCTTCCTTATCAAAAAGTTCGTTTATTTCATCCACAAGATCTGATTCGGATGGATGTTCAAATTCAATTGTATGATCTGTTTGTGATGTATAATTCATTTCATCTTCAGGATAGGTTTCTTCTCCATCTTCCTTATCAAAAAGTTCGTTTATTTCATCTTTAACATTTGATTCGGATGGATGTTCAAATTCATTTGTATGATCTGTTTGAGTTGAATAATTCGTTTCATCTGCAGGATGGGTTTCTTCTATTTCTTCCTTATCAATAAGTTCGTTTATTTCATCTTTAACATTTGATTCGGATGGATGTTCAAATTCATTTGTATGATCTGTTTGAGATGAATAATTCGTTTCATCTGCAGTAGGGGTTTCTTCTATTTCTTCCTTATCAATCAGTTCGTTTATTTCATCAACAACATCTGATTCAGATGGACGTAAAGGTTCAATAGTAAAATCTACTAGAGGTTTATCTTTCGTTTCATTCGCAGGTTTAGTATTAAACTTACAATCAGTGGAATCAGCAAGTTCAAAAATAGTATCAGTTTCAATAAACTCATCTACTTTGGAAACATTTTCAGAATCTATGCCATCAGTTAATTCAGAGAGGTCATTTGTACTGTCTGTATGTTTTTTTTCGTGGAGCAAATTATTCATATCTTCATTCTTATTTGGATTATTAGTTTCATTTATATGATCACAGCTTTGCTCAGAATCTAATTTACAAACATCCTTTTCTGTTTCTTTACCCTTTTCATTAATACTAAAAAAATTCATATCTAAGGATTTGTTTTGAACTCTTGAAATTGTATATTTAAAAATAATCATTTGTTTAGAACATATTTTCTGCATTTTACTATGGTTAATCCACGGAGTCTTCATGCTATTCCACTCCTATTTTAAACAAATTGTTCCTAATACTTTTTTATGCTCTTTCTCCGCTAATGTTCCTGTACTTGTTTTTTCGGTATTAGTTTTTCCGTAAACCGCATCTTTTTTTGTAGTTTTACTTCATTAAGAGAAAATGAATACATTCAAAAGTTAATTCCATGTATTTATTTTGTGATTTCATTGCCATTACTAATTTAATCTGATTTACAAATACATTATCGATTAAGCAATTTTCTTTAATATATTAACCTGAATTAAGCCAAGATTGAACATTTGTCCGTATCAAATGTATTGCATATTGAATTAAATAAAGGAGGAATTAAGAAATGAAAAAGGAGTTTATTATATGACATTAATAGGAATGCTACATCATCGTAAAGATCCGAAAACTGTAATCAAGTCTTATGCTTATGCTGCAGTGGCAAAGGCGGAAGGAGCTCGTTTTTTCTATTTTTCACCGAAAACTGTAAATTTCACCAATAATTCTATTAGAGGACAAGTTTATGAGGATGGCAAGTGGGTAGAGCGAATAATGCCATTTCCGGATGTCATCTATAATGCCGGAAGTCCGGAGAAACTAGCACAGTATAAACAAATTATACAAAAATTAAAAGCGAAGATTCCTTTTACTACAAATTCAATCGGGAACAAATGGAATATAAGCGAAAGGCTAAGAGAAGCAGGAGAATTCTCCGATTATTTGATCCCTTCAAAAATAGTAAAGAAACCTGAGGAGTTTTTTAAATTTATAAATGCATTTGAAACCGTTGTATTAAAACCTATTGATGGAAGAAAAGGGAAAGGAATTTATTTTATTACTAACAAGGGAAATTATTTTCAACTTAAAATAGATTCGCATAGTTATGATTATACAAAAGAAAAATTGAATGATTTTATCCAATCAAAAGTTTCAACAGGAACTTACATTATGCAACCTTATATTCGATCCGTTACTAAATCTGGCCAAGTATTTGACTTTAGGCTACATGTACAAAAAAATGGAGATGGAAAATGGGTTATCACCACTATATACCCTCGAGTTGCTCCGATGGGTTCCTTTATTCCTAATATAAATAATGGGGGCTTCACAAATTATTTAGATCCATTCTTACAACAAGAATTTAAGGAAGACGCGTTTAATATAAGACGTACACTAGAACATTTCTCCCTATCATTAGCAAATCATTTAGACGAAATTCAAATTTTAAAATATGGGGAAGTTATTGATGAAATTGGAGTAGATGTTGGACTAGATGAGAACCTAAAAATATGGATATATGAGGTTAATTGGAGACCAGGATGTCCCCCAGCATTTTACTTGGAGATGGATGTTGTAATCAATGGTATTAAATATGCTATGTACTTAGCAGAGAGCAAAAAGAAATTAAATGAAAAAATAAAGAAATTAAAGATGAAAAGTATTGAGGAAAAAAATAGGGAAAGGGAAAGAGAATTACCTATTATTGCTATTACAGGTAGTGCAGGAAAAACAACAACAAAGGCTTTTCTTGCATCCATTCTAGAGAAGAAATGGAAAACCTTCGCATCAAAAGATTATTGGAATACAACAGAGCATACAAAGAAGCATGCATCTGAAATTAATGCATCTCATGAAGCGGTTGTATTAGAATATGGCATGGCATATTCGGGAGTTATTACCGAACATTGCAGTATTATCAAACCGAATATTAGTATTATTACAAATGTTGGTCTTGCTCATGTTGGGAATTTTGATAATGATGTGAAAAAAGTTGCCAAAGCTAAATCTGAATTAATCCATGGAATGGATCAGAATGGAGTTTTATTTATTAATTTGGATGATCCAAATTCAAAATATTTAGAAACTAGCCGATTTAAAGGAAAAATAATTACTACCGGGATAAAATCAACATCTGCTGATTATCGTGCTTATGAAGTTAAATATAAAGAAAATGGAATGGAATTTAAAATGAAGTTACAGGGTCAGGAAATAACGCTGTTCATTCCTATTTTTGGTGAACATCATGTCTACAATGCTTTAAATGCTATTGCTGCTGCTGATTATTTAGGAATTTCTCCAATGGATATAAAAACCGGACTACTTTTTAGAAAACCTCCAAGAAGATTAACAATCTATAATTGCCGTGACAATATTACCGTTATTGATGATACCGTACACTCCCATCCCCAAGGAGTTAAAGCAGCAATTGATGTCCTTTGCAATATTGGAAAGCAGCGCAAAATAGCTATAATTGGTCAAATGAGAGAGTTAGGGGATTTGAGACAGGGAGAATATCGAAAACTTGGAGACTATATTTTTGATAATAATATTGATGTACTCATTACCTATGGTTATCAAACAGAGGAAATTGGAAATCAAGCGGAAAAAAAGGGGTTTCCGAAAAAAAATATATATCATTTTACCAATAAAGATGAGTTACATGCGCTATTATTGAAAATTACTACAAAGGGTGATACGATCCTAGTCAAAGGAGCAAGTAAAACCAATATGTTTGATACAGTGAATTTTTTAGATCAAACATTTAAATTGCCCTCCAAATAAAAAATAACGCCAGTTTATTCTACTGGCGTTATTTTATTTCG
This sequence comes from Heyndrickxia sp. FW510-T9, assembly GCF_058781025.1. Classification (NCBI taxonomy): domain Bacteria; kingdom Bacillati; phylum Bacillota; class Bacilli; order Caryophanales; family Bacillaceae; genus Heyndrickxia; species Heyndrickxia sp. FW510-T9. Next base: position 81,631 of record NZ_JBYSWK010000013.1, read on the forward strand.
TTCATCTTTTAAATGGAAGGTAATTTCTTTCGCAGCATTTTTGGCAAGTTTTTTAGCTTCCGCCATACTATTTGCAGCAGCAATCACGTAAGCATATCTATGCCCCATCGATAAAGGAGGAGTTAATAGAGTACCACTTTTAGGCTTGACATACACTTCTACAACCCCATCAGACTTCAATGCTCTATTTTTTCCTGTAATTTTATCTAAAATCCCTTTTTTTGAAACAATGAGATATTGAGTAAAAACATACTTTCTGTGTTTAGGATTTAAAGAAGGAATCTTCCCTAAATGTAGTCTAAGCGTTTCTTTTACCAAACTATAACCAAATGCCGCTTGGATCATGTTATTCATTGCCCCACCTGAGATTCTTGGATTGATCTCAATAAGTTTCCAACCATCTTTTGTGTGCCTTAATTCCATGTGTAGGGCACCATCTTTAATTCCTAATTGTGAGACTACAGATTGTAATACATTATTAATTCCATTCTGTATATCACTTGGAACCTCGGCAAGTACACCATAACCGGTAATAATGAATCTTTTACCTTGAGTTATTTCTTGTTCAATAATTCCAGCGATGTGTATTTTGTTTTTATATACAAGTGCCTCTACTAAATACTGATCTCCTTCAATATATTCTTCAATAATAATCGTTTCATCTGGATATTTTTCTTGTAATTCAACTAATTGTTTCTCTAATTGCTTTCTGTTTCCTGCAAGTAATACATCTTTCGATCCCGTAGATTTTGGGAATTTTACCATTACAGGGTATTTTAGCGTTTCATCTATTGATTGAAAAGAAAATTGTTTATTAGGTTCAATGATTAGAAATTTAGGTGTGAATGGTTGCTCCTTTAAAAATAATCTTGTTTTTATTTTATCTTCCATTATTTCTATAGCCTTTGGTGAGGTATAATTTTGACAATATTCATCATTAAGAGTGGAGGCTGTATATACATTTGAATCAATAAAGCTAACAATGGCTTCTATTTTTTTTCCTCTTAAAAGTAATTTATTTAATTCTTCTTTCATTTTGGAAAGATTATTTGTATCAATATAAATCATTTCATGAACATCTTTGTACTCATTTCTTTGTTTCATTTGTTTTCTATTGTTTGTAAAGACTACTGTAAAGTAACCCAGTCGTTCCGCTGTTTTTACTGCTTCCCTACTCGACCCAGATTTATTAGTGCCTATGAAGATAATCGCTCTCAAAAACTTTCACCCCTATATTCTCTTCTAATAAGGCTCTTTTCTTAAACTTTGCTGCTTTTGTAGAAGAAACCCTCCCGAACATCCTTATTTTGGTTAAGAATAAATAACCTTTTTAAGAAAAGCCCCGAAACTAAATCTACATTAGTATTTACAGTCATCTACGAAAACAACTGGCTTGAGAAATACAGCCTCTAATAATACAACCAGCAATATATGTTTATGACATTGTCTTCATTTTGCTTGGTCATATATCCTTGCAAGTAATTAAATAAAGAAAATCAATAAATCCGAACTGGTGTCAGACACCACATCTTCATTATGGTTTATCGTACAAGCAAAAAAATACCAGAATCATAAACTGAAAAGAGAAAGGAGTGACGTTTCCAAGATGAATCATCTCTCAGTTAAAGAGATTCGTACGATACTTGGTGGTAACCTGATTCAAGGGTCTGATGAGGTAAGGGTTCATTATGGTGCCTACCGCCTTAGACAAATAAAAAAACCAAATACTATTTTTTTTTCTAAAACAATCATTCTTAATTGGGAAAGTCTAAAGAAATACTCTCCTCTAGTCGTTGTAACAGATTATGAAATGAAACAAGAAATACAGTTTGATAATTTATCCATAATTCAAGTGAAAGATACCGATGAAGCATACTGGAATTTTGTGAATTATTACCGCAGCTTGTTTCAAATTCCTGTTGTAGCCGTTACCGGAACGTCTGGAAAGACTACTACAAAAGAAATGATAAAGCACATTCTGGAGGCAGATAAGACAATAGCAGCAACCAATAGCAGCAACAATTCTCGAACAGCTCATTTACATTATCTGCTCAGCATTGATGATACAACAGAAGCCGCTGTATTTGAAACGGCTGTTGGGGCTCCTGGTGATGTATTAAAAGCAGGCAAATATTTCAAACCAACAATTGGAATTATTACGAATGTTGGATCGCATCACCTGAACTATTGTAAAACACAGGAAGCATACATTAATGCGAAAGGTGAAATGCTTAAGATACTTGATAGTAATGGTGTGCTTATTATGAATGCAGATGATAAGAATAGTAGAAAAATAAATTGGAATGATTTTCAGGGGAGAATAGTCAAAGTTGGGAAAAGCGACTCCTGTGATTTTAGAGCAAGTGATATTAAGTATTTTAAAGATGGAATGTTATTTAATGTTCATTTTAAGAATGAAATTTATTCTGTATTTGTACCAGGACTTGGAGAGCATCAAGTATATAATGCACTTGCAGCTCTTGCCGCAGCAAATGAAATAGGCATTGAACTTTATGTAGCTTCAGATAGATTGAAAACATTTCAAAATTTAAATAAACATCTGCAAGTATTTGAAGGGATTAATGGCTCTACAATTATAGATGACTCATGGAGCAGTACAACTACATCACTGGAAGCTGCTTTAAAGGTGTTAAATGAAGTTGGTAAAAATAAAAAGAAAGTGGCAATAATTGGAACCATAACAGATTTAGGATCTTGGGGATACATTATTCATGAGCAGGCAGGAGAGATTATTTATCAGAACGGTGTAGATGTGCTCATTACAATTGGTATGCATGCAAGTATAATTGCTGACCAAGCAATAAAAAGAGGCTTAGACTCTCCAGTCTTTACTTTTAATAATAGCATTCTAGTATATAATCTATTAAATAAAATCGTTGATGAAAATACCATTGTACTAATTAAAGGAGATATGTACAGTAAACCTATTATCGAATTGGCAGCAAAATTAAGGAAGAGTACTCAGCCCCCCTTAAGTAATGGGAAGCAGGGTGAAATATCCGTGCCACCAATATTCATTAATTCTAATAATAAATGGATTTTAAAAATATTTAAGGTAAAAAGGAAGTGAATGGATACTTATTCATTTCTCTATCATATTCCCATACAAATGCTTCTCCCAATGCATATACTGCTATCGGTAAAATGAACTTACCATTGAGGAGTGTTTTTCTTGAAATATCAACAAAAACTTGATTTTAATCCTAATTATTAGAAGAAGGGGGATTTTTTTGAAACCTTTACTAGTCAAAGACGTTAGGAAAGTACTTAAAGGTGAATTAGTAAGTGGTTCAGAACAATGGGAAATACAGGATGTTATTTATTATAAACGGCATGATATTACAAAGCAAAATACATTATTGTTTGTTAGTAGAAATAATTCTATAAACTGGCAGGAAATTAATAAAAAAGGGCCTTCCCTAGTTATTACTGATTTACCAGACACTGAAATGAAAAAGGCTCTTTCGAATACAACTGTCATCAAAGTCCAAAGCTTGATCCAAGCATATTGGAAATTTATTGACTATTACCGTGGTCTATTTAATATACCTGTTGTTACGATAACTGGTACGTGCGGTAAAACTACTACCAAAGATATGATAAAACATATTCTAAGTATGAATTACAATGTACATTCATCTGAAAGCAGCAAAAATGAACCAAGGAGATCCCTTCCATATTTGATGGGAATTGATGAGAATACAGATGCAGCGGTATTTGAACACGGATTAGGAAATTCAGGTAATATTAAGCATCAGTGTATGATTTATCAACCAACGATTGGGATCATAACGACTATCGGTGTTCATCATTTAGATGGTTGTGGAAGTCTTGAAGGTTATATTAAGGCAAAATCAGAAATCGTTGAAGGAATAAAAAAAGATGGAACATTAATATTAAATGCGGATGATGAAAATACTAAAAAAGTGGATTTACGTTCGTTCAAAGGTAAAATTATTTACTTTGGGAAGGATAAACGATCCGATTTCAGAGCTTCCAATATTAAATTTGCCAAAGGCGGAATGGATTTTGTCCTTCATTTAAGAAATAAAACATATAATGCTTTTGTACCGGGATATGGAGAACATCAAGTATTTAATGCACTTGCTGCTCTAGCAGCAGTATATGAAATAGGAATGAATATAAAGGATACAATCTCACGTTTAGCAACCTATCAAAATATGATGAGACATTTGGAGTTTTCCATAGGAAAAGGAGGAAGTACCATTATAGATGATACTTGGACAAATAATCCTACTTCTGTGGAAGCAGCACTGAGAGTCATTGATACTATTGGAAAAGGCAAAAATGTTATTCTTGTTTTGGGTGATATTAATAGATTAGGGAATTTTGAAAAGAAATATCATCGTGAAATTGGTAGTATGGTTGCCAAAAGAAACATTCATACCTTAATTACAATTGGAAAAAAGGCTGAAGAAATTGCAAACCAAGCGATTCGTGAAGGTACAAGGGCAAATGTACACAAATTTTATGATGTAGGTGGAGTTCAAGAAATTATAGAGCCTATGCTTGAACCTGGGGCGATTGTGCTCATTAAAGGTCCCATGTCAAGCCGTTCCATGATTGAATTTGCTAACATTTTAAAAAATCCTTGAATTTTTCATGTGGATAAAACGTAAAAAAGCATTCGATGACATTATCATCGAATGCTTTTGTTATTAAGACTGTTCTTGTAGGATTGATACTTTTCGTATAGAAAAGCATCATAGCATATAAAAAGAGTCTTTAATAAACTCGTTTAGCAGTTATATAATGCTGCGCATAGGTATCAAAAAGGAGCACCCTAGTAATAATACCGCTTGAATTAGGAATTATTAGTCTTTGATCACCTGCGTAAATTGCTACTTGTGTTGGCGTAGTTGACCCGGCAGTACTATTGAAAAATACTAAGTCGCCCTTTTTTAAGCTTTGCTTAGATACTGTTTTACCAGTATTCATTAGCCCTTTAAGATTTGTGGCATTTAAATTCACGCCATTTTTATTATAAATGTAGTTAATAAATCCTGTACTTGTGAATTTCATTGCTTTTTCATCTGTAACATTTCCCATCGTAACTTTATTCATTGTATTGTAAGAAAGTTGAACGATGTTATCCCCTTTAGTTGCCGGGTTTGATGGTAGTAGGGTAGGTAAAACTCTTCTTGCTGAGTAATAACTATCAGTATAGTACGGTTTACTACTCATATCTGAGATGACAATATTTTGTTGGGAGTCAGCCATATGAATAATTTTGTTGTCTCCAATATACATTGCTACATGATCTGGATCCGTACCTGTTTTTTTACTTTTAAAGAAAACAAGATCACCTTTTTGTAATTGATTTCTTGGTACATAGGTACCTTGTTGAACCATATAATCTTCGTTATAAGTTGCTAAATCTACTCCGTTTTGTTGGAAAATATACATGATGAAAGTAGCACATGAGAATTTGTAAGGATAAGTTGGTTTATAAACCGTATTACTGTAAGTAGATTTACCTATCAAGCTTTTAGCTGTCTTAATCAATTGATCTGCCTTTGCTTGAACAGCTTGATCATTATTCTGAGGATTAACTGTTGCAGCTGAGACCTGCAATTGTTTATGAGTAGGAACCACTACTGTGCCTAAACCTAGTGTAACAGCAAGTGTTGTGATTGCGAGATGTTTTTTCATTAGCGTTACCTCCAAAGTTTTATTAGTTGATTCGACTTGATTCTAACATAGAGAAGTTTAGTGTTTTAACTGGGAAATAATTCTGATGCTATAATGTATTACTTCAAGCCTTGTCCCACTTGGTTTTGAAGAAGAATTTACAGTTTGATTACATTACTACATTATGATAACAAAGGCTATTTTCTTAAATTTTGATGTATTGGTATATGAAATTCTAGGTAACAACCTTAATTCGGTTAAAATTGAATAAACTTAGTAAGAAAAGATACCCGAAGCCAAGCCTACTTAAAATTTATTACCAATGATGAAAAGCCACAATTAATACGAAATAGCCATTTCAAAAGGAAAAGACAGCCATTTGGCTATCTCTATGAACACATTTTAGACTTTACTAATTTCTTATAACTTTCTTCCATCACCAAGTCTAAATACTTTCTCATTTTCTGCATATTTATTTGTAATATTGCGTGTATCAAAAACTATTGGGGCATGCTCTAAAATTTTCTCTATTGGTATTTCAGCATGGTCTGTAAGTATGAGGACGCAGTCCAAATCTCTTAAAATATTATCTGTCAATTCTTCACTTGAGTATAATTCTTCGCCAATTTTTATATAAGGAACATATGGATCATGATACTGCACCTTTGCTCCTTTTTGTTTTAGTTTTTGGATAATTATTAAAGAAGGGGAATCGCGTGTATCAGCAACATCTTTCTTGTATGTTATTCCGTAAACTAGAATATTGGTGGAGGGGAAAGGTTTGGATTTTTCTATTAATTCTTCTGTACGGTTAACAATATAGTCGATCATTTTTTTATTTGTTGAATCAGATAAGGTAATAAACTCACTACTTGATTTTAACTGTTGCAATTTCCATTGGAGATATAGCGGATCTACTGGAATACAGTGACCACCTATACCTGGGCCAGGAAAATATGGAGTGAATCCATAGGGCTTGGTAGCAGCAGCTTCAATCACTTCCCAAATATTTGTATTTAACGTATCACAAAGAATCGCCATTTCATTTATAAAGGAGATATTAACGAATCGGTAGGTATTTTCTAATAGTTTCGTTAATTCAGCAGCTTCGGATGATGATACCGGTACAACTCTCTGATAGATGTTGGTGTAAAGTAATAGGGCTTTCTTTTTACATGTATCGGTTATCCCTCCAACTACTTTTGGAATTTCATCTACTTTATATTGATGATTTCCTGGATCAATTCTTTCGGGTGAATTTGCCAAGTAGAAATCCACTCCAACCTTTAAGTTACTTTTTTCAAGGATCGGTAATAATACTTCCTTTGTAGTACCAGGGAAAGTAGAACTTTCTAATATTACTAACTGCTCTTTTTGAAGTCTTGATTGAATTTCCTCTCCGGCACTAATAACATAGCGTAAATCTGGTTCATGATGTTTCGTTAGTGGTGTCGGTACACAAATAATAATAGTATTTACTTCTTTTATCACATCAAAATTAGAAGTTGCCTTAAAACGCCCGCTAATATTTGCGTTTTTAAGTCTATTATCGTCTATATCCCCAATATAGCTCTTTGAATTATTTAAATTTGCAATTTTCCCTTCATCTAAATCAATTCCAATCACATGAAATCCTTTTTCTACAAGCATGATAGATAATGGAAGACCTACAAATCCTTGACCAATTACGGCAATTTTATTGCTCATATAATCTATCGCCTCGCTTTATCTTAATTCTATTTAAAGTATTCAAATAACCATGGATAGGGTTAGACAAACAACATCCAACATGGAAAAAAGGCAAATGCTATGATACAAGTGTCTGGCTGGATTTTAAATGTAATGAAAAGTAAATTATTGTGTATCCTGCCGTGCCTTCTTAAAGAGTAAACTCATAAATTATTGAGATTATATAAGAAATGAAACGTATCTTATTTTTAGTAATTTGTAAATTTATGTAGAGGTTAAGGGGATGAATTATGATTAACCTAGTAGACTTAGGCCGTCAATTTCATTATGTTAAAGACGAAATTTTACATGAGTTAGAAAAAGTAATTGAGAGTGGAAATTATATTTTAGGAACAAAGGTAGAGGTGTTGGAGAAAAAAATTGCAGAGAAACTAAATGTATCGGAAGCTATTGCGGTAGCAAATGGTACTGATGCACTAGTCCTTACTTTAGAGGGGCTTGGAATTGGAAAAGGGGATGAAGTAATAACAACTCCTTTTACTTTTTTTGCAAGTGCAGAAGCGGTGTCTCGAGTAGGAGCCAAGCCGGTATTTGCAGATGTTGACCCACAAACATTTAATATAAATCCAATTGAAATTGAAAAAAGAATTACTTCAGCTACAAAAGCAATTATTCCTGTTCATCTATTTGGACAGCCGGCAGATATGGAAGAAATTAATAATATTGCAAAGAAATATGGACTTTTCGTTATTGAAGATGCTTGTCAAGCTTTCGGTTCCACCTATAAGGAGAAACCTATAGGAAGTCTTGGCGATGCTGCTTGTTTCTCATTCTTTCCCACAAAAAATCTAGGAACAATGGGAGATGGTGGGATAATTACAACTTCAAATATTCAACTTGCTGATACACTGAAAAAACTTCGGACTCATGGATCAACAAAGAAATATCATCATGATCGGATTGGATATAACAGCAGACTTGATGAAATACATGCTGCGATCTTGCTTGTTAATTTAAAAAAGATTGAAGAGTGGAATTCGAAACGGCGGGAATGGGCAGTTAGGTATAAGAAGTATCTTTCCGATGTTTCTAATTTGAAATTACCTAGAGAAGCAAAAGATCGGACACATATTTACCATTTGTTTTGTATTGGCTCTAACAACAGAGAGAAATTAATGGATGCTTTGAAAGAGGCAAATATTCAAACAGGTGTATATTACCCACTTTGTCTCCATCTTCAAGAAGTGTATAAGCATTTGCATTACAAAGAAGGAGAATTTCCGATAGCGGAATCACTTTCGAATCAACTATTTGCCATTCCGATGCATCCATTTTTAACAAAAGATGAGCAAGATTTAATTATTTCTACTCTTCTTGAGAATGGAGGGAAATAATTGATTATTCGATTTGGCTTAATTGGTTGTGGCTATATATCAAAAAGTCATTTGCATGCTCTTTCTAAATGTCCACAAGCACAATTAACTGCTGTAAGTGACCTTCAAAAAGTAAGAATGGAGGAAGCAGTGAATTATTATCAAGCGGAAAAAGGTTCTCAAGTGGAGATAAAGTATTACCAGGATTATCTGGAAATGTTGGATGATCCAAATATAAATGTCATTATCATAGCTACAATATCTGGTTTTCATTATGAAATGTGCCAAAAAGCTCTTCTAGCTAAAAAACATGTCATTATTGAGAAACCAATGGCATTATCTATTGAGGATTCAGATCATTTAATAAGATTATCAGAAAAACAAAATAAAAAATTGATGGTATGTCATCAGTTGAGATTTCGACCAATAATGCAAAAAATAAAATCCATTATTGATGAGGAAAAAATAGGAAGGCCATATCTTGCAATTGCTTCCATTCGCATTAACCGCTCACTAGATTACTATAAAGCCGCAGCGTGGCGGGGAAGCTGGAAAACGGATGGGGGCATGCTTATTAATCAAGGGATTCATTTAGTAGATTTACTTCAGTGGTTTATGGGAGATGCAGAGACAGTGTATGGGGAAATTAATAGTCATACAGCTTTAAAAGAGACTGAAGATGTAGCGTTGGGTATTATACATTTTAAAAATCGTGCGAAAGGGTTGGTAGAAGCAAATATAGTCACTCAGCCAAATAATCTTGGATATTCTCTTACTATCTTTGGCGAAAAAGGAACTATTTCAGTGGATGGCTCATCTATGAATCATGTATCACGTTGGTTTTTAGAAGGTGAAGATACAAATATGAATGAGCTTTCAAGTCTCATAGAGGATCGAAATGATCAAGTGTACATGTATGAGAATTTTATGAAGGCGATAAAAGATCAGGAGGGTCTTTTAATAGATGGAACGGAAGGAAAAAAAGCTTTAGAAATTATTTTTGGCATTTATCAATCAGCTCTATTGGAAAAACCAGTTCATCTGCCTATTCAATCATTCTCAACTGTCGAGATGAATAGAGAGGAGGAAAAATAAAATATGAAATTTACGAAAGTTTTAGTAACTGGAGGTGCAGGATTTTTAGGATCACAACTAGTGAAAAAGCTACTGCCATTAAGCGATCATATCAATGTGATTGATGATCTTTCCACAGGTAATCGCTCAGCAATTCCGCAATCTGATAAAATAACGTTTTATGAGGATAGTATTACAAATCAAGAACTTCTTGAAATGGTTTTGCCGAAGGTCGAATATATCTTTCACTTTGCCTGCAAAAACCTAGTTCTATCTGTTAAAAATATGGATGATGATTTCAATACGAATTTGTATGGCGGTTATTTGCTTCTCCAAAAAGCGCAAGAAAACTGTCATAACCTAAAGAAATTTGTTTATGCATCAACGACTTCTGTATATAGTCAGTCCCCGCTCTTACCTACTCCAGAGTCCTATTACAATATCAAACTCCCATATGCAGCAAGTAAATTTTCCATGGAACATTATTGTCATGTATATTATGAAATGTATCAAATGCCAATTACTATTTTACGATTTTCAAATGTTTATGGTCCTGGTCAACTTTCATCTAATCCATATTGTGGAGTAGTTGCAAAGTTTTTTGAATCTCTTGAACGTAATGCACCAATGATTATATATGGAGATGGAACGCAAACAAGAGACTTTACATTTGTGGAAGATGCAATGGATGCCGTAATAATCGCTGCAAGTTCCGAAAAATCGATCAATCAAGTATACAATGTCGGGACTGCTGTGGAAACAAGTGTATTAGAACTTGCAAAAGCAATCCAAAAAGTGTCCCATCAAGAAAACATAGAATTACAGTTTGAACCAAAGCGAACAGTGGACGTAGTACAGACCCGATGTGTTAATACTGATAAAATCAACTGTGAATTACTTTGGCTTAACAGGCATTCCCTCATGGATGGATTAATTAAAACCTTTATTTGGCTGAATGGTGGAGAATAATATATGGATATCTTTCATGGAACAATTGAAATAGCTGGCCAAATGGGTATTCTAAGTTGTGCATTGAATAAAAAGGGATATTATGCAGTTGGCTATAATATATTTCATACCTACCTAGGTTACAAAGACTTTTTATTCAATACAAATCAGCAAGGATTAGAAGAGAAATATGAAGAAATATTAGATACTTTTGATTTATTCCATTTTCATTACGGTAACACTATCTTCACAGATTTATCTGATTTAGCGCAAATCAAAAAACGAAATAAAAAGATGGTTATGCATCATTGGGGCAACGATGTAAGGTTTCATGAACAGGCAAGGATCCATAATCCATATGTTTATACAGGGGATTCACCCCCAAACGAAGAAATCCATGACAAGTTAATGAAAATTACCCCATATATAAAGGATGCAATTGTACAGGATTATGAGGTTTACGAGTATGTCAAAGATTATTACGAAAGAGTACACGTTTTGCCAATTGCTATTGACTTAAAATATTTTGATCCAGTATACCCAAGCTTCGAAAATAAACGTCCTGTTTTATTGCATGCCCCTACGAACAGGGAATTTAAAGGAACGAGCTTTATAGAAAAGACAATAGAAAGACTAAAAGATGAATTTGATTTCGAATACGTGATGGTCGAAAAGATGAATCATGAGGAAGCTATTAAACTGTATAAAGATGCTGATATTATTATCGATCAAATATTATGCGGCTCCTATGGACTTCTTAGCGTAGAAGCAATGGCGCTTGGTAAACCTGTACTAACTTATATTCGTCCGGATCTTGTGAAAACCTTTCCTGAAGAATTACCAATTTTAATTAGCAATCCAGATACTTTATATGAAAATGTAAAATTATTGCTTAATAAACCAGAATTACGTCGAGAGCTTGGCATAAAAGGACGGAAATATGCAGAGAATTACCATTCGCATGATGTTGTAGCAGATAAATTACTGGCTATATACACCCAATTAAGTAATGACCAAACTTAATTAAATGATGGATATATATGCATTAAAAAACAGTGTACAAAAAGTTAAAATACTTTTTGTACACTGTTTTTTTGCATTGCTTATGCCGGAAAAGCGGCAGTTGGAAAGACTGGTGTATATGTCTTTTTAATGAAGGAATAGATAGCATTATAATGATCAAGATGATTATTATAAATGTCACTCATTGTTTGATTTGGAAACTGATAGACTAGTAAGCTATTATTCATATAGTCATTGTAAACACCATAATTTAAGCAATCATATAAATGTCTATCTTTAAACATTTCCCCTTTACCAAAGACTACCTGCATTCCTACATGATAATATTTTGCAAAAGTCGTGGAGTGAATGATCCATGAAAAATCATGGCCAGAATTTCCGTAATAATTAGGATGGGTGCATGACGCATCAAAACCAAGTTTTTTCCAATCAATACAACTACAGGAACCATACTGTTGTAACCAAAAGGACAATAATCCTTTTCCACGAATGTAATCTGTTATTCGTTTTACAAGTTTTTTATCATTTTCGTCGATGGAGACCCGCTGCCACACAAAGCCCTTAAATGAAAGTTTGCTATGAAGATGGGTAGATTTTTTCCATGTTTTTCTAAATTCATGAATCCACCATTTTATTGCTAATTCTCGATGATTTTCATTTTTGAAATTGCACTCGATATCATTTATTACTCCAAAATTAGTTTGCGAAATAGTAGGGTATGGAATGGTTATCCAGATATCTGTCTTTTGTCCAGAGCTTGAATTTTGAGCTAGGGCATCTAAATTGTAATTTTTTTTGAATAATCTTTTAAGTGCTTTCTTCCAATCTTCTATTTGAGCTTGCTTGCCGAAATTTGCAAATATAGGATTGATATAATGGTCTTCTCTTCCAGAGATTGGATTGAAAATAAAGCCTCGAAACAATTGATCAACTGCATGATCGTTGAATAAATAAAACTGATAAGGTTTTAAATCCTTTTTTGACCATAGGGTTTTTACATTTTCCCCATTTTTTCCGTATGGTAATACGCATATGTGATTTTGAATGCCAACCTCTTCAGCTGTCATATATCCATATTTCAAATAAATCCCTCCATATACTTTGAAATCTATATAGTATATGTCCTTGAATAATAATCCGTATACGCACACTACTATATTAGTGCAATCAACCAATCCAACTTTTATATATTGAATACAATATAGAGGAAGGAGAGATTATATATGAATATTGTTCATGCCCCAACTGAAATAGCAGGGCAAATGGGTATATTGACGACACAATTAAGAAAAAAAGGATTCAAAGTTGCTGCATATAATGGATTCCATACGTTTCTAAACTACAAAGGGGATATTATTAACACAGATGCTTTTGAAATATTAAAAGATTTTCAATTTCTTATAGAGAATGTAGATATCTTTCATTTTTATAACACGAATACTTTCTTACCAAATTTTGCGGATATCCCTTTACTAAAGGAAAAAGGGAAAAAGATAATTATGCATCATTGGGGAAGTGATGTCCGTACAGTAGAGATGGTAAAGAAGCATAATCCTTATCCTTTACCTCCAACCTATTACACGGATGAAGAAATCGATAAACAACTCACTTTTCTTTCGCAATATGTTGATGCAGCTATTGTCCAAGACTATGAAGTGTACCAGTATGTAAAAGATTATTATAAAAAAGTCTTTATTCTTCCTTTGGCTTGTGATACAAAAGAAATTCAGCCATCTTACCCATCGGTACGTAATAACAATCCATTAATCATTCATGCTCCTACTAATAGGTTATTTAAAGGGTCTGATTTTGTTGAATCGGCTATTGAAAAAATTCAGGGGAAAAGTCCATTTACGTATAAAGTCCTAGAAAAGGTATCACATGACATAGCAATGAGGACGTATATGAAGTCGGATATTATAATTGATCAGCTTCTTTGCGGATCGTATGGAATGTTAAGTGTAGAGGCGATGGCTATGGGCAAACCAGTTATTGCATATATAAGAGATGATATTAAAAGTCATTTTCCTAGTGATTTACCTATTGTTCAGGCTACTCCAGAAAACCTAGATGAGGTTTTACTAGAATTAATCCAAAGCCCTAGTTTACGTCGAAAAATAGGAAATGCAAGTAGACAATATGTTGAAAAGTATCATTCTGCTAACAAGGTGGTAGATGAACTTAAAAAGATTTATGAGCAACTATAGGAGGAAATTAGTCATTCCTCGATTGAAAAGATAATTTTATTTTAGAGGTTAGGGGAATGGACATGATCAGCAAATTTGTACAACTTGGAAATAATGTTGAGATAGGCGAAAATGTAGTAATCGAAGACAATGTAACAATTGGTGATAATGTGGTAATTGGACATAATGTAGTGATTAAAAGGGATACTATTATAGGAAATAGAGTACTAATAGGTGACATGACTCTATTGGGAAAATCGACTTCCTCAAACAAGAAAATGGCGCGCAAACCGGAGAAAATTCTTTCTCCGTTATTAATTGAAGATGATGTAACGATCGGCTGTAATAGTGTACTATACCGTAATGTTCAATTAAAAAATGGTGTGCTTGTTGGAGATTTGACAAGCATTCGGGAGAAAGTTTCTATAGGTGAAGATAGCATTGTTGGGCGTAATGTTATGGTAGAAAATAACACTCGAATTGGGGAAAGAGTAACAATTCAAACGGGCTGTTATATCACCGCTGATATGCAAATAGAAGATGACGTATTTATTGGTCCTTGTTGCTCAAGTTCAAATGATAAGTATATGGGTATGGGGAATTTTGAACACAAAGGACCCGTCATTAAGAAAAATGCAAAAATCGGAAACAACGCCACGCTTTTACCCGCTATCATTATTGGTGAAAATGCTATTGTTGGAGCGGGGGCAGTCATTACAAAGGATATTCCTGCAGGTAAAACAGTAGTTGGGAATCCAGGGAAGATAATCAATTAGAATCTTAAAACTTCACTTATTACTCTTATGTTAAAATACAAACAAAAAAGATCACTGAAGAGTAATGCCCCAAATTTCTTTTAGCAATTTATTGGTTTTTAATAATGTAATTTTAATAGTATTAAAAGAAAGGTTTACCAATTATCGTTGACATTTCTTAATAACCATTATATATTATTAATTATCCAGTATTACACTATGATTCTGTAGCTCAGCTGGGAGAGCACCACCTTGACAGGGTGGGGGTCGCTGGTTCGAGCCCAGTCAGGATCATTATGAAACAGAGGTCTGTATCCCTTATTTCTTAAGGGGTACAGACTTTTTTCTTTTTGTGATAAATAATGTAGATGGACTCTTATCCGGCATTTGCTAACATTTTGAAACATTTTTGTTGTACGACTGCATCAAATATTTCTGCCACATCATTATTGTCATTAGGTACAAGATGTGAATATATCCCTAAGGTAATCTTAGGATTCGCATGCCCCAAACGCTTAGCAACTTTTACTATGTCTACTCCCACAGAAATAAGAATAGAAGCATGAGTATGTCGGACATCATGAAAGCGTATAGGAGTTACATTCGCTGACTTACATAATCGTCTAATAATGGTAACTTAGTTTATGTAAAGGACCGTAATGGTAAGGAACACCAATATACTTATACGAATACAGATTTATTAAAAAAATCAGTTGATGGTAATGAGACAGTAGAGTACGATTATTTGCTAAATGGCTTCAGGAAACAAATGAAAGATTCTACTGGAATAACGAAATATGAGTACAACCCTGCAAATGGAAATTTAAATAAGGTTACTTATCCAGACGGTAAAGATATTTCTTACGTCTATGATGATATAGGGAATAAAAAAGAAATAGTTACTCGGTTTGGTCAATCAATCAAATACAATTATAATGCTTTGAATTTAATTCAAAGCATACAGGTAAATAATAAAGATATGCCAACCATTCAATATGAATATTTTGACAATGGAAACCTAAAACAAAAAATTCAAAAGAATGGTGTATCCACTCTGTATACCTATAATTCATCTGATTTGACTGAAGTAAGTCAACTTACTGCTACAGGTCAAACAATTAAAAATTACAAATATCAGTTTGATCCAAATCAAAATATAGTGAAAGTTATCGAAAATTACAAGCCTAAGGAGTTTACTTACGATTCCCTTGATAGAATAGTAACGTCTTCGGAAAAAAACGAGAACTATTCATATGATGCTAAAGGAAACCGAAAAACATTAACAAGTGATCAGTTACCTACTTTAAAAAGTACTTTATACTCCTTTGATGCGAATAACCATTTAACAAAGGTCAAGGTAGGGGACAATGAAGTATCCTATCGATATAATGGTGATGGTTTGTTATACGAAAGAAAAGTGGGAAATAAGATAACTCGGTACTATCATGATGGGGACATGCTTTTGGCAGACTATACATCAATCCAACTACTAAGGTTTCTAGAAATGAATGCTCAAATCACAATTTATAACAGTAAAGGTAGTATAATGGTTCGTTATTGACCTAATAAGTATTTTCCCTATTAAATTATATGGGAAATAATAGAAAGGATAATAATATATTTTTATGATAGTAATGTCTTTTTATTTTAATTCATTTATTGGTAAACAAGAAAATGCTAAATTCTTTTTCAATTTGCTAGAAAAAGAAGTTTTAGTACCTGATAAGATAGGTATAGTTGAACCATTGAAAGTATTATATGAAAAAGAAAAAGCAATAGAAATTTGGACTAAAGTGGAGCAAGGAGATGACAGAATTATGGGAGGAATGATGGGGAAGAAAAAAAATAAAGGATATTCTTTTATCATGGAATGGAACAAAGGAAATAAAAATGTAAGGCCAAATTGGTTAACATTTTTTGTTCCAGAAGATGTTTTTAGTAAATATCAACAAACTTTTTTGAAAATATTCTTTGAAATTCAAAAGGAGTTCAATGGATTATTTGGCTATATTTCTACGGAAGAAGCTGAAAGAAGACAATTTGTTCCAGGCACTATTGAAACAAGATTACCGGGTGTTTTTTGGTGTAATTATTACAGCAAGACTTATGTTGATTTTTTCGGGCAAGATAAAATGGTTGATGGGCCTTGGGCAAATAAGGAAGTGCTTCCTAATGGTGCGGTGGTAACGTATATATCAAATCAACCGGGTGATCTGATATATGATGAGCAAATAGAAGAAAAAGCAAAAAAATATATTGGAATAGATTCCTTTGGTGACAGGGAATATTATCTTGAAAATTACAGAGAAATTCAATTAAAAGATGTTCCAAAACTTGAGTTAAAAGAACTAAGGTTTAGTTGAGAAAAATAAATAATTTGATCAAACTTTGACTGGTGTTAATGGTGGATAATAAAGAATTGGCTTTAAAAAGAAAAAGCTTTAAATATATGAAGATGACAACTTAGAAATTCTATCAGAATATCTTGCAGAAGAAAGTGGCTTTGACTCATTTTAGCCCCAAGTAGTTCTTATAGGAAAGTCAAATAAAGATTTAAGTATATTTGCAGTAATTGGTGATTTAGAGGATGATGATATTAGAAATATTGACTATGAAGAATTAGATAAAAAATTGGACTTTATCGGTTCACATTAACCTAAAAAGCCTTAGGAGATAAGTTCTCTTAAGGCTTTTTTCTTAGGTAGGTTTGGAAAAGATTAAGGTGAATATTTACAAATTAAATAATTTGACCCATGTATTCTTTAATAGAAAGGTTTGAAAACTATGTTATTTATATTTTTTTATGGTTAAAGTCACACATTTGCACTATCCCTCTTACAAATTTGCTAACATAATTATTTTTCTGAGCTTAAATTATTTAACTCGTTTTATTTTAAACCCCTAAAATCCCTGAATTAAAAGAGCACATAGACTTATTTAACTCATTTAAGGTAAACTTAATTCATATATTAAGATTGACAGGGTGGGGGTCGCTGGTTCGACCCCAGTCAGAATCATACCGGGAAACCGTGATTTTAAGTTTTTTAAAAATTTCCACAACCACTGTCAGTATAATAATAGAGCAACTGGTCACATACTGTTATTTAAATATATGTATAGGGGATTAATATGTTATCAAATACCCATTTCAAATACAATTATGATTATCACATATTAAAGCTTTATGATGATGTAGAATTCAATGAAATGGACCAACAAGTTGTTTTCTTAGTCGAGATTAATACTTTTGGTTCAGTTGGTATCGATTTATATTTATTAGAGGAATTGCCTAATATATCAACTATTAGAAATAATAAAAACATCCATTTCCATGAAATTAATATTTGTTTTCCGAGCATTACTACTATCAGTAATAATGTGAAAATAGTAGTAGAGGAAGATGAACGACATTTAAATGTTCTTTTTGAAGCAGAAGAACAAAATTGGTTTCAACCAGTTGAAAGTGCTGATATCAAAAACAATTATTTTTCTGGTAAATTAACATTACATCTTTTTTCCGTTTTTAAAATCACTGGAATAGGAAATGTAACCCATTTAGAGAAATACTATTCACCTTTTTATAAATCAGCATTGGAATTTAAGCAACTTAAAAGACAAGGAGATTACAAATCACCTCTGTATATAGCTGCGAAGGACCATTATTTATATATGAGGAAATATAGAAATCTAATAATTTATAAGGGAAAATCAGAGAAATTTAGAGAATTCGCGAATAATATTGAAGAGAGATATAAAGAAAAACAAAAAGATGAGCAATAAGATGAATTTTTGCTACAAGTGGGAAATTCTTTGGTTGCAAATTTAATTCAATATTTTTAGCAAAAGGACTTTTCACGGTCCTTTTTATATGGATTTTAAATACAATAAAAAAAGGGGGAAAATAAATTTTCCTTTTAACCTAATAGCTTAAGCACCTGCCCAAAGCATCGTTGGATAAATAAATGATGCTTTTTTCTTATGCAACCTTATCATCAACTAGCAAAGAGGAGTTGAATATAGATTACCTTCTATTCAATTTTCACAATTAATAAAAGTAAGCAAAAACTAAAAAATAGTTCGAGTTCCCGGTTCACTCTCCACTTCTATTTTTCCTCCATATACTTCTATAATGGACTTGATGATGGATAGCTCGAGTCCTGCGCCTATTGTTCGCCTAGCTCGTGAGACACCTCAAGGTAAAAACGATCAAATGGCCGTGATCTATTGCTTTCCAACGTTGGAAACAGCGTTTGTGGATTTCTAGTTGTAAAACTAAATAGAAGCACCAAAAGGATGCTCCTATAACAGTGAAAATTAATAAACGTAGGCAGTTCCAACGATAATGAGTAGGATAAATAAAACTACGATTAGAGCAAATACATTATTGTGGTGGTGATGATGTTCTTCGCTCATCTATAGAACACCTCCTTGATTATAGATATATTAATTTATGATTTTAAACGTAATATTGCTTGTACTTTAGGACACAAATGAAGAATTCACACAATAAGTAAGCAGGTTTTACATTAGGTGGAATTTCCGATCTTTCTATTGAATTTCAGCGAAATATTAATATTTCTATCCGTTTGGCACATGACATACAACCTAAAATTTATCTATTTCAGGATTTGGTCATTTTACACTGGATGGGGTAAAAAAAATTAGGTTGCTTCTAAAGGGATTTAAATGAACAAAAAAGGCTTAGTGTGTGACTAAGCCTTTTTTATTGCATATTTCTTATTTGTCTTGTATTTAAACAACACTGCTAATACCAAAGTCACAATCAAAGGAATACCGAAGTAAACACTATGTACAATTAAATAAGCCGAAAAAGGAGCTGACCATTCAGGGTGTTTAATAAAAGTTTGATAATCGATGTAAATTTTAATTAACATAATGACTATCAATAAAATAGAAAGCATAAAAAATGAATTCGATGCAATTTTTAACTTATTAGCCAATCTGCATCCCCCATTATTAATAAGTTTTAAATAATTTGATTATTCATTATTTTAACATAAATTTTATCTGAAGGTCATGATTTTTCGGAAAGTTATTATGTTATTAAATATGAATGAAAATGGTTGCAATACACTTTGAAGCACGTGGGGAAATTTTGATATCCAAAACAAAAAATCGAATAGCTCCAATTATTAATTCATTGCAGGTTTTATATTGTTTAAACGCATCATATTTTTATATAAAAAATGAAAGGAGAGGGATACATGAAACCTAACGAATATCAGGATCCAGAACGGGATGATCTAGATGAATTAGATAATCTTCGTCCCCTCCAAAAAAATTATAAAATTCTTATGGAAATTGTCCATTCCAAACTCGACTTTAAATTATCAAAAAAAGTAAAAACGAACGGTAGCGTTAAGAAAATCTTAGACATTAATTGGTCCCTCCACCCTGTAAAATACCAAATTAACCTTTCAGCAGATCAACTCTGGGTCTCCGGAAAACTAATTTGCGAAATTACCTATACAAAAGGAACAAACACCCAAATACATCTTCAAATGATTAAGTTACCTTGGAAAGCAACATCCAAAATAGAGTATCTGTCACCACCTGTCTCCATTAAAAGTAATCAAAAAAAGCAATTCGAGTTTTCGGAACAAGATAATAATATGGAAACCATTCATTATGAGCAAATTATTTACAATAATGAAATCCCGACGTTCGAAGTCGTCCAGACTAAAGTGATTACTTCGCAAACCATTGATAAAAAAGAAAAAAATGCAATCCTCTTTCTGAACGTGAATTGTGAAATAGAATATCGAATTCTCCAAAACCAAATCCGTCCATTTGAATTTGAATCGTAAACAAGCCTATAATCCCTTAAAATGTGCTTATCCTTCAATTAATTTGTCCAAGCTTTACGTCATTTTCATCATAAACTGTAATGGAAACTAACAAATTAATTGAAAGGAGAAAAAAAGATGTCACGGAACAAATCGAAGGGTATTCAAAGAAATGTAGTGAAATCATCCGTACAACAGGAGGCAAGCAATCGGCCTGTTAAGCCACGAGTCATTAATTCACATCCCTATATGAAAGTACCTATTGTTTTAGGTGAACAAACTGTACAAATTGATGTGGACTCTTTTATTAAATTCCCTGAACCAGTCCTAGAAATAAAAAAGATTAAAAAGAATATAAAACTAGTACAGTGCAGATTATTATTGCCTACCAATAAGCTATTTTTAAAAGGGTTTGTTCGCAAAAATATTCAGTATGCGACACCTTTGAAGGGAGGAAAAGATCATGTTTCCTCTACTATTCATTCTTTAACTGTTGATGTACCTTTTCAAGTTGTAACGAGAATTGATCTAATTAGCGAGCCTGACTTCAGATCAACTCCACCAACAAAAGAATTTAGTTATTTTAAGTCCTCTCCACTTCCGATGGGATTTTCAGATAAAGAACATTTACTTTCAAGTGATTTCACAGAACACAACCAAATTAGCGAAGAAATCATGAATGAACTTCCATATTGTGAATTACTTTCCAGTAAATTTATTGAATACGATGAAGTTCTAGATAGAACAATGGGTATTGTAGAGGGAAGATCAGGTTTTGCATTGCCTGCTCCTTTTGAAGAAGGAACTTTCAGGGAAATTGAGGAAAAAATGGTTATCGAATTAACATTTAAAGTATTACAAAAACAACAAGTATATTTACACGACAATTGCAAGGAAGATGAGGAGTCTTCTTAATGAAATGAAACCAGCAAAAAAGGTATAGTACTTTACGGCACTATACCTTTTTTGCTCTTAATACTCCCCTCATTCCTAGGAAATATCTCTAATAATACTATTTTTTAAGCGCATTGATATATTTTTAAATTTGTTTGTAATAGTTATATAACATTCTTTCTTTATCATAAAGGATAAATAATATAAGAAGGTGATCCGCATGAAAAAGATAAGTGCAATCCTTTGTTATTTCCGTGGTTATCATAAATATAACGATTATTCAGATGTATGAATAAAATGTGGAAGAAAAGCTTTTAAAGAAAAAAATATAAAACTTCACCTCAAAATTTTTAGACAGAAATTAAATACTCTCATATTTATAACTTCGAAAAGTTTTATCCTCATATCTCCATCTTCTGCCAACACCAAAACCCCATGACACATTTCCTCAATACCTTTTCGCATTCAACCCTTATGCTTACTTTATCCTAACTGCTTAACTTACAACTAGATAGTGCCTGGCACCACAATGGGTTTCGTTTTAACTCTAGCGATCTTGTTCGAATCATAATTTATTCAGTTAAATAGAAATAGAAAAATGACGTATACTTATTTATTAATCATTTTTTTATTTCATTTATATGAATGTGCTGCTTCCCATTTCTTCAAGTAATTTTTACTGTTACACATAAATAACTTCATTAACAAGAGAACAAACAGGAATCATATTAATTTATAAATGGATGAAGTTTTTTATAGTGAATATTTGCTATTGAAAATGAATAATAAATTTGTAAAATTAGGAAAAAAGTGGGAGAATGCATCCTGAGGCATGTGAATATGAAATTACCCAACATAAAACTTTTGTTGTCCCGTTTTGATTCATATTCATCGGACCCGGTTGAACATGAACATAGGGATGATTATCAAATTACCATCCCATTAGAGGGAAGTACTTTATTAGATCAGAATGAAGTAGTAAATAAAGGTTAAAGGACTGAAAAGATTGGTTACATATAATAATTTTTCGGAAATTGTCTGGCAATGCAACTAATCTGGTACATTACCTCATTAATTTTACATGAACATCTTTGATAATTGACTGATAAGACATATTTACCATACCTATTGACCTATTAATTTAGTCTGTTATAGAAAATTTCAAAAAAATTGACAAGAATAATATATAATAATTATTATTTCTCTGTCGAAAAAATTCGAATAATCGAGATTGTAATGCCATTTAGAAAGTAAAAGGGGTTTTATTGTGAAATTAACGATTAGTAAAAAGCTAGTTATATCATTTCTAGCTATTTCTTTATTGTTGGGGATTTCGAGTAGTATATCATTTTATTATCTTCATAGAGTCGACAACTCTGATACTGATTTGATTGACCGCAGAGCTATTATTTTATCCAATACACAAAAAATACAAGTACTAGTGGAAAAACAAATTAATAGTATACGAGGTTACTTAATAAAAAG